>NZ_JBLBUB010000003.1:0-240678 GCF_047289955.1 Microbulbifer jejuensis | reverse complement strand
CAATCTGGCATCTTTGCTCATAGGTCAGTTGCTTGTAGTGTCTCATTGCATAACTCTTGCCGGAGAAAAAGCGAGAAGCCTACGGGCAACTGGCCGCTTTTTCTAGCTCCATTGAGATATGCACTTACAAGTTGAATCTAGGCCTTATTATCCTCCTTGGCATGAAACATCAATGGCGCTGAAGAAAAATCAGTATAAAGACCAAGTTTCTAACATGCCAGGATACTATCTTTGATTAATGTAAGATAATAATACTGCCCGCGAGAATCAGTAAATCTATATTGTTACTCCGTAACTTCTCTAAGCTGTTTCCAGTTTGAATAAGAGCCCCCACTCTTAATGCGAAAGAAATACTCGAATATTGTATCTTATGCAAAATTTTATTCTGACTGTTTAACCAATTTTTGCATAGCTCTTGAAATGTTTAAATTTATCAGTCAGTTGTTCGATCTCTTTTAAATGATGCACAAGCTTTTAATTGCTTTTAGAATTCGTATCGCTTGGTGCGTTTTCTAATGGGTGAAATTTCTTTGGCTGCTCATCGAATCTATAAAAAATGTAGCATATTGGCTGCTGCTCTGAGTGCGCTTCAGGTAAAACTGTTTGCTATGCCCGGCTCACGATCTGGTATCACATAATGTATTATAATGTTTTCAGTCGCATGAAGGATTTTTACAGATCCGTTTTCACTGACAAGCAGTTTTTGTTTCCGGGCAGGCAATTCAGCCTGATGAATATGAGTGATGAGCATTGCCGTATCAGCCAGTCGTTGGTTATTTAATGATTTCAGAATTAATCACAACCATTCTGGCAACGTGGAGATTTTATGGTATTAATCAGAGAAGGTGCCCCGAGTGGTTACTACCGGTTCAGAAGAAACTCCAGAGCGCGCCGTGAATATAACCCTGTACGCTTGTAATCGACATCGATGCCTTATGTGATTCCGAGGAAGAGGGGTTTCTCCTCTTCTCTCCTGTCTTACTAGTGGGTCAATGTTACAGCATTGTCTAACTCTTTAAACATTCAGAATTAGCCCACTCATGCCCGCTGACACCAGAACATGCTCAACATTCCTTACCTGATTAACGGCGCTTCCACGCAACTGCCTCACCCCTTCAACAATGTTATTAACACCGTGTATGTACGCTTCACCAATAAGGCCGCCATTCGGATTAACTGGAATTCGACCATCCAGGGCGATATTCCCTTCACTTACAAAGTTTTTACCTTGTCCGTAATTGCAAAAACCAAAAGCTTCGAGTTGCATTAACACAATCGGTGTAAAGTGGTCATAGAGCATCGCCACCTGAAAATCGCCTGAACTCAAATTCGATTGCCGATATAGTTCTTTGCTCAATAACAGCGCTTCCTTAAATATCGATAACTCTCCATGATAATAATTGGTGACAACTTCAACGCCGTGAGGCACCATTTGCGAGGCGGCCTTTATATTCACTGGTGTTTGCTTTAGCTCGTTCGCCCGATCATTACTGGTTATGACCATGGCAACTCCACCATCACTCTCTTGGCAACAATCAAGTAAACGCAGGGTTGGCTCTATAATCCACTTTGACGCCTGATGTTCTTCCAAGGTAATGGGTTTTTGATAAAACCAGGCTGCAGGGTTTGTTGCTGCATGCTTTCTCATTGTAACGGAGACATGACCAAGATCGACATTACTGACACCATATATATCCATGTACCGCTGTAGGTTCATTGCCATCCAACTGGCCGGCGTCAGTGCACCAAATGGCATACTCCAAGTCATGAAATCAGTACCAGAACCCGGCCCGCCTGCCGTCGTTTGTGCCTGGCCAAAGCGTTGCCCAGAACGTTCATTCATAGCACGCCAAACAACCACCACGTCAGCCAATCCTGCGGTTATTGCCGCCGCTGAGTGTGACACAACACCACAGGCACCACCTCCACCGTGAGGTACTCGAGAGGAAAAACGTAGGTTTTCAATACCAAGCGATCGCACCAGGTCAATGTCTTCATTATTGTCAAGCGTAAACGTACTCATACCATCGACATCTGAAGGCGATAAACCGGAATCATCAAGTGCCTGTTTGATACATTCGCAAGCGAGTTGCAGCTCACTTCTACCAGAGTTTTTTGAAAACTCAGTTTGGCCGATCCCCACAATTGATGCATTCAGCTTAGTCATGGATACCCTCAGCGTCCGATTGCAGTGGGCGAAATTGATGAATAGTCTTACCACCGATTGTCTTTACAAAACAAACCTCAAGTGCCATTCCGGGCTTTAACTCACTAGTCTGGCACTCTATCAAATTACTTAACAAGCGGACACCACCAGATAAATCCACCAGGGCAGTAATTAACGGGTATTCAAACATCGGAATTTGTGGGTGGCGAGGTATGCACCAGCTATATAATACGGCCTTACCGTCTACTGTTATATGGTTGTGCTCAAGGCTATGACAATGGGGGCACATCGGACGCGGTGGGTGCAAGAAGGTTTGGCACTGAGCACATTGTTGAATCTGCAATTCATTGCGATTAAGCGCATCCCAAAAGAACTGGTTTGCAGGGCTCGGTATAGGATCTGGCCGCATCACTTTATTCAGTGCTCTTTTCGATTAATACTTAGTTAAAGATATGCCAACGGGAATCACTGAGCCCATAATATTTTTCCATAATTGCTCCCAACGGCCACTTGTTTGGGTGAGGGCTCTGATCCTTAATACAGCAGCGGCACTGCCATGCTTCCACCTCATGCCGGTATTACATAAACGCCGTTTAACCAGTGTTTTACTGGCAGATTCTGTGGCCCCCGAGCTTATTGGCCAGCTCTGTTTGACCGCTTGGGAATAACGCATAAGCGTATGATTAACCTTTAGATAGCTGATCGCTTGATAATGCTTTTCAATGAGTGAGATTGTTTTTTTTGGTAGCTCAGCTGACTCCAAATAGCATAGTAACCGACGTGCAGCGCCCTGCTTATGTTTCAATCGGTGCAGCCATTCCTCCAGCCATATTTTTCTCTGGGATTCATTTTTGGGAAACAAGGCGTAGGAGACATTCGAAATGTATTCAGATAAATGGTAAAAATCTAAAATCTGAAAAGCGGTATGTTTTTTCAGAAAAGACCAGTTGTCCCGAGTAGCATCTGTGATACCAATGTATTTGACTTCAGGATAAACCACTTTGACCTTCTCAATTCCCTGTTCTAGCTGATCCAGAAAACCCGCTCTGTCATCTTCAGAGACTGATGCCGTGTATATGGTGTGAAGCCGATGTCCGGAATCATCATACAAGCTAATTGTGCCGCATATTGCTTCACGCCATCCGTCATCGCACAGTAGCTTGCAAGTGCCATCAAGGCTGATAGAGATTGCAGATACAGATACATCCAGCTTGGGGAGTTCATACCCGGTTCCCTTATAGGTTTCAGCAAGAGAACCAACGTCATCTGACAACCGCTTGATGTATGAGCGAGCGAGATCTCGATTATGGTTGAGTGCCAGGTCTTCCTCAACAGCCGGGGCAGCCATTTTACTGTATTTCCAAGCCACCATTTTGGCCAGTTTCGGTGTTGCCGAACCCACAATTCTGGCATTAAAGTCAAGCGGTGAAAATGTAGAACCGCCACCACTGCCCTGATACACATCTCTTTTTAGTGAGACAGCCCCATAAGGTGTTTCATAACATTTAGCCACTTGATGCTTATAGGTTAGCTTACGTCCATTGACGATGACAGGCTTACGGCCTGGTATCTCGTAATGCGTCAGAATCTCAGCGGTACCCCGCTTGCCTGCCTCATTAAGGGCTTTTTGAAGATCTTCTTCACTGGCAAGCAGGTTGTCTTGCTGGATGGGAACTTCAATCTGAATGGTTATAGTGTGGCTGTTACGCGAAATTTGTGTTGTGCTCATTGCAGTATCAAGCAGTTGATAGTTATTTTATTGTATTATTCAGAGAGGACACTCACTTTGTTATAACTTGATATAAAATACTTAGCCTTGCTGAATTTTCAGTGGATACATATAAGAGGACTCATCCGAGACAACCTGTTGCTCAAATAACGCTGCCTGACCTGCTTCGTCATATCCCAATTCACTGAGGATCTCTCGAGTTTGCTCGCCGACGATCAATGGTCCACTTTTTGCCAACGCAGGGGTTGCGGAAAAATCATAGGGAACACCGACCTGACCAACCTTGCCAACCACCGGGTGTGGAAAGGATGTCAGCCAGTTGCGGTCCAATAGGAAGGAATCACTCCGCCACATATCACGGCTGAATTTGTTGTCGGCCATCTCGCAGGGAATACCTGCACTGTCGAGTCGGTCAAACCACTCTTTGGCGTTACGAGTTTGAAAACGCTCCATGAGTATTTCAGTCAGTGCCTGATCGTTTTCGCGACGTGCCTGGATACTGGCGAAACGTGTATCGATGTTTAATTCAGGAATTTCAAGCTGCACGAACAACTTTTCCCAATGTTGTTCATCACTGAGTGCTATACAAATATAATCATCCAGGGTCTTGTATAAACGATAGCCTGCACTAAAACCCAGCGCATCGCGTGTCATATAAGGTCGCTGCACGGCGCTGCCGTCTTCTTTCGCAAGAATATGCGAGGCATTAAAGAGGTGGGCATTAATAATGGACGTATCCACAAATTGCCCCTTGCCGGTTTTCTCTCGCTCCAGTAACGCCTGGATAATAGCATTGGCTGCCAGATATCCGTTGCCTGTATCGCCAAGGGTTGTCAGGCTCCAATAGGGCCTTCCACCGTTACCACAGGCACCATCTTCCCATTGTACTCCGGTTAATGCTGAGCCAGTTTGATCATTTCCTGGCAAATTTTCTCTGCGGCTCTTCTCAAACCCTCGTGTATGACAATAAATTAACCTGGGATGGGTCTCCCGTAAGGACGCGTAATCCAGACCTTTGTTCTCAACGGCCTTGTAGCGCATATTGTGAATCACAACATCGGCTTTGGAAATTAACTGCTTGATAATTTCAACACCCTGGGGATCACGCATATTAATGGCGATGCTATCTTTGCCGCGGTTGGCCGACATTGCGATTGCGTTAGAATGCCAATACCAATCGTAAGTGGCATTTACCTTGATAACGCGTGCGCCCAGATCAGATAATAACTGGGCGCCAAACGGACCTGCAATCGCCAGCCCCAAATCAATCACGGTAACGCCCTCGAGCGGCTGCTTTAACAACGCACTGCCAAAGTGGTCGGTCGCCAGCGTTTGCCCATCAGCCTCTTGCCGTACTTGTTCAGTATGCTGTCCAGATGCCGCATAGCCCTGCTTTACATATGCCTTATGGTTTTCCAGAGAGTAAAGGTTACCCACCTGATGTGTAACACCGTATGTTGGATCGTCAATTTTGGCCACACAGCCATCTTGTAAAAACAGCTCATCACTTAAAGCTTCTTCTGGCGAGCGTATTTTTTGGATACATTGTCCGGCTACCTCACCTGCTGCGACCCACTCGTCGGCAGTGAACTTCTTAAAAGCCTCTACCAACTGCGGATAATAGTGGTCAAGCACCAACATGTCGTCCATTGCAGGCATGATCCGATCTGGGTCGTTGCGTGATGACATATCCGGCGCTGGGTCCAATGCGCTACCACGGGAAGCGCCAAGCACAAATCGGGGATTTGGCACCCAATTAATTATCCAGCGGCCATCAGCACATTCAAAATTTCCGCGTGGTGAGCGACTATCATTGATCCATGTGGAAAAATGCGGCGCATCAGGGAATTCTCCATAGCTGTATGCCAGTGTTCCAGCCGTCAGTGCTCCCTGCATCAAACTGGTTTCAACCCACTGGCCAACCCCCGTTTTTTGGCGCACTAAAAGTGCCGCATTAATGCCAGTCATAGCGGCGTAAGCTGCGCCCAGACTGGGCCAATAGGTACCCGTAAAAAGCGGACCATCGCGGTCCTCATGACGAGGACCAACCACACCATCAGGCGCAAATTGAACGTCTGCGAATGGCGCTTCATGCCCTTTTACATGGTATTGCGCGCCAACACGACCACGTTGCTCAAAGTGCAAGCCAAGTTTGGCGGAAACCAGCGCATCGACAGCGGGGCGATCTGAATAAGGGGTATCCCGCCCGTAGCCTGTGATAGAACAGACAACTAATGCTGGGTTAATCCGCTGCAAGGACTCAAAATCCACCCCCAATTTTTTGGCAACACCCGGCGAATAACTCTCGACCAAAACATCTGCGCCCCTAACCAATTGATAAAACAGATCAAGCTCAACAGAATTTCTTAAGTCATAGCAGGCGCAACGTTTACCTCTTTGCCATACATGGTATCCGAGCTGCGACTCTCGATTGGAATCGCCGTCAGGTCCTTCTATCTTGATAACTTCTGCGCCATTGTCAGATAAAACCATAGTGGCCATCGGGCCAGCAATGCCCTGCGACAGGTCGAGAATTTTAATTTTATCGAGTACTCCAGCCATACTCTATTCCTAATATCCTTATCTGTTGTTTTATACGTCTTTTGACAACCATATCACTTTTCGTATAAATTTTGCAACTATTTTACGATTGGTATCACTATTTTTGCTAAAATGACATATGATCGTATCAATGCATCAAAATTAATGCAGCACATAACAACCAAAGGAAGGCCGGGCCCACAGACAAAAAACCTCGACCTTTGCCGGTTTTAGAGTGTTCTCTTTGATTAATACAATAAAACAGTCATCAACTGTCCGACACTGTAATGACCACAGCTCAAATTTCTCATAACAGCCCCACTATAACCATTCAGATTGAAATTTCTGTCCGGAAAGGCAACCTGCTTGCCGAAGAAGACAGTCTTCATAAAGCTCTTGATAGGCATGATTATCAGGGCAGTGGCGGCAGATCTATATCCTCCATGCTTGATTTTAATAGCGGTGTTGTGGGTTGGGCAACGACGAGACCGGCAAAAATGATTGCCCCATCAACTGGGAATGACCTCGAAGGCAATCCGAATCGGAGGCTGATTCGTTTATACATGAAACAGTGGTCGGATGGCGTTGATTTAAATGCTGAAGTCTTTAAGACCGTTGAACGTGAACGCTCCAAACTCGAATCACCCGTATCGTCAATCTCTATCTGCCTTGATGGCACATGCCAGTCGCTATGCGAGAATGGATGGCAGGATGCACTGTGCGCCACAATCACCCTGTATGCTGCGCGCGGGCTGCGGCTTCACACCAACTACACGCCGTCATCTTCTGAATCTGGCACGGCTGGTTCTCGGGATCGGTTTGAACAGAGCCTTGAGAAATTAAAGCGCTTTATCTCGCGGCCATTTACATTGGTTTCGCAAATGGCAGTCGGGACAACAGGTCTTTGCTAAAAAATTACCTCTTTTCAAATTATACAGTTTAATCACATTAGGGGGGTGGTCCTTAGTCAAAGAAGAAGCCGATGGAAGCAGTTATGAGAAAATATTATTGACCCATTGATTCCCAATGGCATATCTTCAATGATGTATTAGGAAGAAAGAATACTCAATTCATTTAATTTGGTCTTTTGTGATTGGCTTTATCTTTAGCACAATCAGTCCACCTTAAAGACAAATATTATTTGTATTTCCAGTAGTTTATGCTTGTGTCAGTACCACTTAGATAAGTCTGGACAACTCTTATATATTCAAGTGCAATGATTATTAAGTTCAAAAAATAAAATACTTAAACACTTATAGCTTAAATGGCAAGTTAGAAAAAGTATGTAAGGTATGTAATTACCATATAGTGGTAATCAAATTAATTTAATTCGCCGCTACAGCGTCTCACTAGGGGAGGGACGTCTCTGGATACTAAATGGGAATAATGGCGCATAATAAAAGGTATAAAGATAAGGATAAATCACGATGCGGAAACTCCATAAACCACAAAATTTAAATATCAATTATATTCGTGAGAGTGACAAGGTCAGTTCTTTCGTATCTCCTTGGTATAACCCCACTGTATTTTATCTTGCAATGAGTGCTGCCGCGGTCAATGCTCAGAGTAATGAAGAGATAAATAATAAACATATGGCCATGGAAGAGGTAATCGTCACTTCGCAAAGAATAGAGGAGAACATCCAAACTGTCCCTATCGCCGTTACCGCGCTTACTGACAAAGCACTAGGAGAATTAAAGATTGAACGCGGGGATGAATTATTAAGAGCAACCCCTAATGTCACCTTCTCCAAAGGTAATTTTAATAGATACAACTTTTCCATCCGTGGCGTCGGTACCAAGTCCTTGTCTGCCAGTTCTGATCCCGCCGTAGCAGTGAGCTTTAACAATACACCGATGCTGCGTAATCGACTATTCGAGCAAGAGTTCTTTGATGTGGACCGGGTAGAGGTACTACGCGGCCCACAGGGGACCCTGTATGGGCGCAACGCCACTGGCGGTGTGGTAAATATGTTACCGCGGTTTCCAACACAGGAATTCGAAGCCGACATTAAATCGGAGGTTGGAAGCCACAACACCAGGCGCATTGGCGGCATGTTCAATCTACCTTTGGGAGACAACTTTGCTGCGCGTTTTTCTGGTGCGATGACCAAACGTGATGGCTATGATTACAACACCGTTACTGGCAACGATGTTAATGACCGAGATCTATTTTCGACAAGGGTCATTTTTGAATGGACACCCACGGAAAAAGTGAGGGCAAATTTAATTTGGCAGCATTTTGAAGAAGATGATAAGCGTTCCCGTACAGGCAAACAACTTTGCACTCGGGATGAAGGGCCTGCTAGTGTTGGAAATCAAGAAATCCCTGATGATAATGAAATTGCACTGCACTTTACTCAAGGTTGTAAGCCGGATTCTCTATTTGCGGATGAAGCCTATGGCGCGCCCAACGCTGATACGCTTGCGAATTATGCTTGGCTAAATCTTGCTGTAGAACTAAAGGGTATTGATAAGAATGGCCGTGCGCAAAGGCTATATGATGCAGATGGAAATCAACTTAGGTTGTTTAATGGAAATAAGCCATATGGCGGCGTTAATCAGTCAAAGGATCTGCGCGAAATTGCGACAAATTACGATCCTAAGTTTAACGCGGAAAACGATTTAATACAGTTAAATATGGAATTTGCTTTGGCTGATACGTTAACGCTGTTTACTCAATCTACTTATGCTAAAGATGATTACCAGAGCATTCAGGATTATAGTCGTTATCAATCCAACCCTATCTTTACCGAAGTGCCTGATGTTGTTTATGATAGAAGGGGCAGAGTGCTTGATATAGTGGAGTTTCCGACAACCTCTGGTGGGGTCTATATGGATCCACAGCTCGGCCCTTCCAGTGGAATAGAGGCAGTGGATTTAAGCCGGTCTGATAGCGAACAATGGAACCATGAGTTGCGTATACAATCGGCTTACGACGGTAATGTTAATTTCTCTTTAGGGGTAAACTATCTAGATTTCGAAACCTCGGATGATTATTTCTTATTTAATAATCTCTATAATGCTATGGCCGAATTCTATTTGCATCAATTTGATGAAGAATGCACTGACGAAGTTGAGGGCCCCTGTATGTATGTGGATAAAAATGATCTGGATAATATAGACGAAGAAGGGCATAACTACTTCTATGGTCCAAACGCCGTTGCGACCCGCTCCTATGCCGCATTCGGTGAGTTCTATTGGCAGCTTTCAGAGGATGTTAAACTCACTACCGGAGTGCGCTATACTGCAGACAGTAAGACGACGACACCTTACCCAACTCAAGTGTTACTGATGGCTGGACCTAATGGTGAAACGGATGAGGTAATTACTGGTGGTACTGTACGTCGTGGCCTGGAAGCTGATCCTGAGGTAGTACAAAGATGGGATGAATTTACCGGTCGTGCAGTATTAGACTGGCAAACAGAAACCCCTTTTACTGACGAGACGATGTTCTATCTGTCTGTTGCCCGCGGTTACAAGGGCGGTGGTACCAATCCGCCACGAATAGGTATTGATCCTGAAATAGCCCAATACCGCGAGGCCAAGAAAACTTTTGACCCGGAATATGTTAATGCGTTTGAATTAGGGACTAAAAATAGCTTGTTAGAGAATAGAATGACACTCAATGCCACAGTTTTCTATTATGATTATAAAAACTACCAGATAGCAAGGATTTCTGATCGCTCTACGATAAACGAAAATTTCGATACCACGTCTTTCGGTTTAGAGTTGGAAACGCTATGGCAGGCTACCCAGAATACTCGATTTAATGCGGCTTTGGGTTATTTGAAAACTCGTGTCGGAAAAGGGGAAAAATCTGTGGATGTAATGAATCGTACCAACGGAAATGAAGACTGGATACTGTTACGTCCTTTTTTTGCATCACCTTCAAGTTGTATCGCACCCACAGCATTGGTTGAGGAAATCCTTTCCGATCTTAAGGATAATCCGTTTGGAAATGCCCATGCGAATCTTTTCACGCTATGTCCAGGCATGAGTGGTGGTCTTGTGCTTGACCCCAAATACAATTACGATCCGCTTGTCGATGCCCCCAATCAAGGTCGTGGCTGGGATGCCGATCTGAGCGGCAACGAACTGCCTAATTCACCCAACTTTACTTTCAACTTTGGCATGGAGCATATTGTTGGGATACAGAACTGGGACTTAAGGCTACGCGCCGACTATTACTATCAAGGAGAAAGCTATGCGCGTGTCTATAATACCGAGTACGACCGTTTAGAGGGTTGGGACAACCTTAATGTTTCGGCGACGCTGGTCCAACCCGAGTGGGATTTACAGGTGGAACTTTACGTCAAAAATGTCTTTGACGATGCACCTATCGTCGATGCCTTTACCAATGCCGATGATGTTGGCCTTAGCACTAACGTGTTTACCCTAGACCCCCGTATTATTGGCTTAAGCGTATATAAAGCTTTTGGTAACTAAAAAACGCCGGCAGCTGTATTTGGACCATAACCGGTCACAGTGCCACTGTATTCATTTTAAACTGGCAGAGTGTTGGCCTACCAGTAGGGCAGGAGGGAAGAATACCCTTCGCCCAGAATCGTATGAGGCGTGGTTATCAATTACGGTCGTACAGGGATGTAGTCACTGTGCATCCTGGAAGAGGGGTATTCTTTCCTTCCGAACCGGTAGTAATTCTTTTTCAGGCTTGTTGATGGTGATCTGAATTTACGCTCTTGTGTTAATGAAGTAGTTAACCGGGAGCGTGATGTTGTGCCGCAGTATTTTACTTAACTAATAAGGAAAAAAATCATGCGTTTGAATAAAATATGCACCGCAGTGTTCTTATCTATCCTCGCCAGTTTGTTTGTCGGGAAGGCTTATGCGGAGACGTGGTCTCCTACTGGCAATGGCAATCTGGATGATATTGATGGTCTAGAGGTGAAAAAAGGAATAATCGAATTGACCTGCAAGCTAACAGGGGAAGTCACTTTAGATGGTTCAAATGCCACTGTTGATAATTTAGTGGTTTATGGTGGCTTCCTAAATATTTGCAATAACAGGGTCATATTAAAAAACATTGATCCTTCGATGGGAACTAGCTTCAATATGGAAGGTATGGCGAGTAATATCGTTACTATAGAAAGTGTCTATGCTGAAGCCCCCATCGGTGGTGACTGCTCTGGTGATTTAACCGGTACCTTTGATCAAGCTACAGGTATACTGACTTTCATCAATGCTACACTCCCTGGTGTTTCTGGTGCGGCGGACTGTGAATTTTCAGGCGAGCTGGCCACATTCCCCGAGGCTTCTTATACTATTCCATAATGAGTAACAAAATTAAGTAACTAATGAGCGTCGTTGGCTGTATGTGCCTGCGGCGTTTTTTATACTCAAGGGTATCTCAATAAACCTAGTTTTTCTTAATTTTATCGCCGTGTGCCTCCATTGTTCGATGTTTATGGGCACTAATAAGTAATTTTTTTAAAGGTACCCTTAATATACTTCAGGGGTTGGTATAAAAATGTTGGAAAAATATCTACACATCACATTCAATACTCAAGTATACCCACTGGAAAACCAGGAAGTTTCAGTATTTACAAAAAAATAGTGTGCCGATAGATTGTTCTACCCTGGTTGTCCGAGGTTCTGTTGTCAGAATTATAATTATCTTGCATTCACAGTAAGAGAGTATTGCGCTAAATTTATTTCTGATGTTGAACGTAAAAGGACTGACCTAAATTTAGCGACTGCCAATTAGACTTGGGCAAGGGGTTTGCGCTTGATGGGATTAAAGTTGCTGCTTAATCACCGCTAGGGCTTGATCGATATCTTCATCCAGTAGTCTCCCTTGCTTCAGGTACACGACTTCGCCACTGGCAGAGAGAACGATAATCGCGGCGCTCTCTTTTTTTAAACCCCACTGCGAACGGATTTTACCGTTATTATCCAATACAAACGTCGTTTTCGGGTGCTTGATTTTATTATGTTTGATCTTACTGGTCACTAGGCGACGAGTACCCCACAGAGTGTCGTCTAAATTAATAATCGTGGTGCTGTGGAGTTTATCGCTTGCAATATTCTCGGCAGTTAGGCGATCTGTAAATGGTTGAATCAACTTATTGGCCGAACTACGACCCGCCATATGTAAAATAAGATTGGCTTTGTCATCACTTAAAGCACTGACATCCCAAGGGCGATAGCGAATAACATGCTCTCTGTTAATGAGTAATTCACCTTTGTCGTTAACCGATGACATGGGTAATGGTTGATTGATTTCCAATGCTGAGAGCCCGTGACTGGTAATGAGGAAAGCACTTAATAGTACTATTTTTATCATTGTATTATCCATTGAATTTTTATTGAATTACCTTGAGGCAAACTTTCTTTTATTTGCTGGGCGCTATTATAAATCTGTTTCAGAATCATCATTTTGGTAGGGTTAATAGCACATTATTATTCTGCGGTTTCGATGATATTGTCAATATGGCATTAGCTATCAAGGCCACGTAGTAATGCTCGGTGGGCGAGCTGAAGCTACAGGTAACGCAATCTCCAATAGTCAGCTGAAGGTGGGGATGCGTTCTGAGAGTGCCCTGCAGTGGGTCTTGATGAAAGTCAAGGTGCAGGGATTATCCACTCGAAAATGGCCAAAGTCAGGGCGGCAGCGGAGTCGATTGCACGGTACTGTTAGTGATGGGTGTAGAAGACTCGGGGAAGCGGAATCTACGCAGTTGCTTTGTATCACTATCAGAAGCTGAGCCCCACTGGAGCGCTTTCTTACAGACATTGGTTAAGCGAAGCTTGCAAGGGATTACAATAATAGCGAGCCATGCACACGCAGGATCGCGTTCAGCGCGTAAGACTAATTTCAGCAGAGTTGTCTGTTCCACGTGTAGCCACACGCTTTCCCTACCAAAGTCGTGCTTACGCCGGGTCTCTACCGTGGCAATAGCAATCACTGAAGCCTGGCAGACTGGAAAAACGTAGCTAACGCAATAAAATTCGGCGATCAGACAAGAAAAATTGAGAGAATGAAAGTTGCTTTATCCGGGGGATTCTAATGACGCTCGGGTACTTGATCTGGCTCAAGGAGGCAAGGAGTTACCCAATTCGGCCAATGATATCATGAGTTTTGGGGTGGTTCATGTGATTGAAATACAGGATTGGGACTGAATGATACGCGCTGACGACGACTATTAAGGAGAGATTTATGCGCGTGTCTACTGTGTCATTGCGCATATTATGGAGCCCCTAATGAAAAAATATCTCGTTTTTAGCTTTTTAACGAGTGTCTCGACAGTTTAGCGGGAATGTACTGTGGGTAAGAACCAGGAGCATAGCGGATAGATACTACCGGGTCATAAGGAAAGAATTTCCCTCTCCCAGGACACGCTGTGAATACACCCTTGTACGCTCGTAATCGGCATCCATGCTTCATACGATCCTGGGAGAAGGGTATTCTTCCCTCCCGCTTTACTAATAGGTTTGACGCTGCAAATCGTACTTTTTTTGTAGAAAAAACCCACTTTTTATGCAACTATAACGTGACGCTTTACCATGGGGGCTTAACCCTTTGGTTGGTGGCTTGTGTTGCAATCACAAATCAATCAGATATGCTGCTTTTTCTTCGAATCATCCAACACCAGATGCAGTTATAATTCATACAATTTTCATGGGATATCAAGCTTGGAGCGTCAAAGAATGATCGTATTAAAACCAGGTACACGTTTAAAAAGCGCTGTTTGCGAGACACAGATCATGCTAGTGAAAGGGAGGGGTGAGCATGATCTTTGTTGCGGAGGCATTGCCATGCAAGCATTGAATGCAATGGGCTCACCCACGACCCAGCTTGATTTTGACTCCCCATTTGCCGCTGGAACACTTATGGGTAAAAGGTATGTCAATAGTGACGGTAGTATAGAAGCTCTTTGTACCAAAGCGGGCCTGGGGAGTTTATCATTGGGCCCCAATCTGGACAACTTATTACAAATAAAGCAGACAGAAGCGCTTCCGGCTTCTGACTGATAACACGCAACGAATCCAGCAATGAAATACTGGCCTGTCAGCTGGCCCATTGGAAGCAAGGGCGCTCGAAGCACAAAGAATAATCTACCAAAATAATGAAACTTTATCCTGGGAATTTTTTGATCGATCAGTTTCTATCTGGTGTGTCTGGAGCCTACGCAAATCAACTGCTAACCAATTTGGGCGTTGTAGTCTGCCGGGAATCCAACTTACCAGATAGTCATCCCGTTGACGATTGGTTAGCGAGTGGGCTGCTCGACTATAGGGATGGTTCACTAGCAGAACCTCTTTGTCCGGTTCCTTTAGCCAGTTGTGCTATCGCTGCCATGAAATGCTTTTGTGTCTTATCAGGTCTGCAAGCTCCGATTGCCGAACAGGGCGCAAAAATACTGGGCTGTCGCTCAATACTCACTGGATTCACGCCAAAGGGCACACAATCAGCTGGGAAAAGCTGCCACTTAATACCGTCTCGAGATGGCCAAATCGCGCTTAATCTTGCTCGTCACCAGGACTGGGAAGCCCTTGCGGCATTATTTTCCACTGAATCGTCAGTTTCCAGTTGGGTATCTGTGCGCCGGCACGCAAAACATTTTTCATCCAAACAATTGCTAGATACTGGCCGCTTACTTGGCCTGACGATTGCCGATGCACTCGCATCAGATTCGAGTACACCAAACTGGTTTCATATACCCTTTGCTATTCAGACTAAAGAGCAGGGATTTAACCAAAAACCCTCGAAACAATCACCCCTGATTATAGATTTGTCATCTTTATGGGCGGGGCCCTTATGCTCATACCTGTGGCAACAGGCTGGAGCCCATATTATAAAGGTGGAGAGCACTGCCCGCCCCGATGGTGCACGACAGGGAAATGCTGAATTTTATCAATTGATTAACCAAGGTAAGCATTCCGTCAGTCTGGCACTTGATACCCATCAGGGACAACAACAACTGAAAAACCTAATCAGACAAGCGGATATTGTTATAGAAGCTTCCAGACCCAGAGCATTGCGACAAATGGGAATCCACGCTGAAGCCCTGTTAGAAAGCAACCCCGGCTTAACTTGGCTTAGCATCAGTGCCTATGGTAGATGCAAGACCGCACAAAACTGGCCGGGCTATGGTGACGAGACGGCTGTAGCCGCTGGCCTCAGCCATATTATCTATCAAGTGTGCGGAGCATGGCGTTTTTGTGGTGACGCCATCGCCGACCCACTTACGGGGCTCCACGCTGCTCTGGCAGGCTGGGCTGGTTGGCGATCAGGGGGCGGCAAGCTCATTGAACTCTCCCTGTACAATGTTGTTAGACACTGTATTGCAGCCACCGCACCGCAAGATAACGACTACCGCCGCCGTTATCGAGCGTGGAGGCGTTATTTAGCGCAAATACCTGCTCGCCCAAGACCAAAAATACTGAAAGCACAGCGCGGCACCGCTGAACTCGGAAAACACAATCACTTGTACCTGCACCCAAAATCAACCTTAGTAAAAAACTTTTATGATTCCAATCTCGCTGCTATATGAAGAATTCCGCGCTCATTATAGACAATGTAAATCGATACTCGAAAAACGACATTGCGAGCGAATCGCGTTGTGCGGTACATATTTTGGGTGGCAAAATTGTGGACATCACTCCGCCCTTTCCTGAGCCTTGTGGCATCAATATAATCGACGCCAGGGGAGCAACTTTAATACCTGGTTTACATGATCATCATATCCACCTAAGTGCTTATGCAAGCTCTCTGACTTCACTAGCATGTGGGTCGCCGACCCTTGAAACCAGGCAGCAACTTATTGACCAAATCTGCCAGTATGGCAAACAACGTCCTGGCGAGTGGTTGCGTGGCTATGGGTATCACCCCTATCTCGCTGGCGATATTGATCGCGACTGGTTGGATCAACATGTTCCCGATAACCCGGTAAGAATTCAGCACCGCAGTGGCCGCTTATGGGTACTGAACAGCTTGGCTTTGCGCCAACTTGGACTGATAAAGCAAACTAAACTGGCTATCCCGCAGGCCATACCGAAGGGTGCCGAGATCATCAAAGGTCGTTATACAGGCCGGTTATTTGAAGAAGATGCCTGGTTGAGCGCACAACTCTCGCAGAAAATGCCGGGATTCAAACCTGCCAGCGAGAAACTGGCCAGTTTCGGCGTAACCGGCATCACCGATTGCAGCCCACGAAACTCTACTAATGAATTTGATTACTTTCAGCAATCGCAACTAAACGGAGAGTTGCAGCAATCAGTGCGCATGATGGGTGATAGTAATTTAATTCAGGCTGGCTATAGCCCACGGCTGAAAACAGCTGAATTAAAGCTGCATCTACTGGAGGCCAAGCTGCCGGAGTTTGACCATATTTGTCAACAGGTTCGAGTCAGCAGACAACAAGGCCGCAGGGTTGCAGTTCACTGTGTTTCTCGAACTGAGTTAGTGTTTGCACTCACAGTACTGCGCGAATGCGGCACATCGAAGGGGGACCGATTGGAGCACGCCGGGGTTGTTCCCCCTGAGCTTATGCAACGTATCACTGAGCTGGAGTTATCCGTCGTCACACAGCACCATTTTCTCCGGGAGCAGGGTGACCGCTATCTTGAGCAAGTTGAGCAGGACGACCAACGGTGGCTGTACCTTGGGCAGAGCTTTCTATCTGCTGGGGTGCCGTTGGCGGCGGGTTCCGACGCACCCTTTGGCAGTGCCGACCCCTGGATTTCAATGGATTCTGCAGTGCGGCGGCAAAGCCGTAGTGGGGTTTTAATGGGTGCACAAGAGCGCTTAACGCCTGAACAATCTCTGGACCTGTTTATCAGTTGCCCACAGCTTCCAGGGCGACGATACCGACACATCGAGATAGGTGAACAGGCTGACCTGTGTTTGCTCGATGCGCCCTGGCATTTCGTACGTAACGATCTCAATAGTCGACACTGCCGTGTAACTATCAGCAGCGGTCAGATCATTTATGAAAAGGACAACTAAACGGTCGCTTCAATATCAGTGGGAAAAAGCACCCGCCAATACTGTTATTCCGTCGGTGCTTTTTACCGAGGCACCAGGGTGTGTAAGCTAGAACGTTTGTACGCAATTTGCCCCGTAGGGCTATGGAGATCGCCTGATGCCTCCGTACGCTGGCTGTGATGGAAAGGCCACTGAAGATAGATCTGGCTTAGGTGGTAATAACAAATCCTCAAATTATTTACTCAGGTTTATTCTAGCAAGGTCATACATTTCATTCAGTTTGTACAAACGGACTACTTTCAATCAACAATCGAGTCGATTAAGCCCCACTCCAGCGCCTTTTTTGTATTGATCTTCTTGCCCGACAGCGCCAACAAAGCCGTACGGTGACGACCTATTCTACGGGCAATACTAATACAGCCACCAGCACCTGGCATTAAGCCAAAGCGCAATTCCGGCAACTGAAAAAAAGTCTTGGTATTCGCGGTTAAATGACACGAAAATGCGGGCAATTCAATTCCTGAACCAATGCATGCGCCATGCAGGTGGCAGTGAATTCGATGACTATTGCGTGCAAACAGGTACGCAGGGTTGGTTTTACAACGAATACTATGCGCTGCTGCCGGGTCACCCGCCAAGCCAAATTCCTTTAACGCGCCACCAATGCTGAAACATTGGCCAAGTCCACACATTTCCAGTCGTATGATCGATGTATCCACTTCTAGCAAGGTCAGCACTTCTAATAAGGCATCACGCAATTCAACTGTTAGAGCATTATGGAATTCGGGACGATTTAATTTTGCATAAACGATATCATTCCTGCGCTCCAACAAAATGGGTTCGCCTTTTGAGTCAGTAATTTTTTTTGGGGGCTCAGATCGCTCTGCAAGCCAATTTTGATAGTCACACCCGGACTGCAATGTCGAATAAGCCAGGGATTCAATCAGTAAACTTTGCGCAATCGACATGCCCTCTGTCACACGCAATACCTGCACTAGTAACAGTGCAGGTATGGGAGCTTGGTTGATTTTGCCAGCTAATTGTTGCGCAGCAGGCAAGTCAGTGACGATCACATCCGCGTTGTTTATTTGTTCATGCGTATAGTTTATACCTTGCTCAGACAATGCGATAACGGGCTCTGCCTGCTGGCCCAGCCAACCTTCGACCTTGGGTATCTCGCAGGCAGGAATAATCACTGCAGATGGTTGCGAATGAGATTAAATATCTACAACCTCTAGGCATCGATATAAAATTGTTGGCTGAATTTTCGCCACAATCGAATGGGACCGTCACCGTCACATAACAATGGTTCTGGCCGATATTTTTTATTATTCCAGACAAGCATATCAACTGACTCAAAGCCGGCTGAATCTTTCCCTTCAGCTTCACCAATCGAATGTTGGTATAGAGTCTCGGCCACTTTACGTTCTTGTGAGTCTTCGGGGTAATCTTTAAAAGTAAAGTGCATTCGCGTCCGCGTCAGTTCAGAGTTTATCGGCAGTCCGGTAGAGAACATCAGCATTGAAACACCCTGCTGATTATGGCGAAGTTCTTGAATACCGGCACCATGACATTTTCCAACAATGTATCCACCACCTATGTCAAAGTTAAAATTGTGTCCATCTATCGACGCCTCTACCGGCGGAATGACTGGTGATCCATGTAAAAATTTTAAGTGCGCGTTATCAACACTGTTCTCTCCTATCTCCTGCAGGCAGGTCCCTATATCCCACTGGCCGTGCCTTACCGGAATATAACCTTCTGATTCAAGCTCTGGAATCGTCGGCACCTCAAACATGGGTTCTTCACCTTTTGGGTGATACCAGACAAATATCAAATCATATCGTTCCTGAGTGGGCAGGGAACGCAAGATTGGCTTTTTCTTTGCAATACCCGGCATCACTTTTCCATAGGGAATTTTTTTACACCAGCCCTGATTGTCATATTCCCAATGATGGAAAGGGCAGCGAATATTGTTCCCGACCACTTTGCCACCATGCCCTAAATGTGCGCCAAGATGCGGGCAAATAGGGTCAGTTACACCCACCGAGCCATCTTCGCCACGAAACATAACCCACTGCTGATCAAATGCTTCGATGTTTTGAATCTCACCCATCGCCAGATTTTCTGATAATTCTATCACGTACCATCCGTATGGTATGGGAAATGGGCAGCGCTCGAGCTCAGTGGAGGTTTGTACAATCTGGTCTTTCATATATTCACCTTTCACCTATTGTTGGTTTAGTGTTGTGAAGTGCGATCGGGGGCTTGGATCGCCATAAAAAACGCTATTGTCTAAGCTACAATTAAGACTCTAACGATGAATTAATCTTTTGGAGCAATGCATCAATCAAGAAATGCCCTGCATTTACGGCTACGGCTTTTCTGGGTGCGTTACCGTTTGAAATTCCAGCGCGTCTTTGTATTTGAGCCTCTAATTCCAACTCTGTAACTGCCGCGCCAATAGACGCCTGGCACACGGCTACATAAAGCTGTTCAGCATTCTCTGAAGACATACCTGCGTGGAGGATTTCCCGGGTAAAACCCGATTTCAGCCTTTGACTGGTTTCAACACCAAAGCCTCCCTCCATTAACTGGCTGATTACCTTGGGCTGCCGGATCATTGCCTGGCGTAAAGACTGGTAAAAACTCCGTATATACTCTTTGGGGTGATGCCCATCGCGTTGAGGTAAATCGAGATTGGTCAATAACTGGTCTACCACCAATTGCTGCAATTCATCTCTATTCGCTACATACTTATACAGCGTCGCAATACCAACGCCTAACTCGTCAGCCACCTGTTTCATAGTGATCTTGTCGCTACCCAGACGTAAGGCGGCATCAATGATTTTCTGGCGACTAATACTTCTTGGCCGACCAACCGAATTTGTGACTTGATTCTTTAATTTTTGCATTTTTTGATAATACCGAATGCATTTCGGAAATACAATCACAAATAATAAACAACAGTGTAAATGCTGACCAAGTCCTCTTATCAACCAATTTTGGCACACAGCCATTGGAGCCAAAGGGGGTTAACCGGATGGATATAGGGTGGTGATGGAATACAGGCGTGAATCAAATGCTCATGCAATCTGTAAGGTATTTAGTTCAGAAAATCAGGCCTGCGATACAGAAGTCCAATCTATATATCCGCCGTGTTAATAAAACGCAGGAAAGTGAATCACAGTCAATAGATTTCGGACAAGGTGGTTGATTTTGAGAGTCTGAGCAACGCGACGCCGACGCAACTCAATCCCATGGTACAGTTGCAGCACGTTTTTAAGTTTACGCCTTACCCAATGGTCGCTGTTCTTCCCTCTCATAAAAACCAGCAAGTTCTGGGCTTTTCAGTCAATCATCAATTGCCTGGAAGTTGTAGCGAACCTCTATGCCATAAGTGCGCGGATCACCAAAGTAACTAGTCGTCCAGCCAACACCGCTGTCGCCATTGGGGTCGATACGCTGATCAACACCACCAAAGGGGATAGTGTTAATGCGATAGTCCTCGTCGGTGAGATTTTGTCCCCACAGCGCAATTTGCAGTGTGCCACTGTCACCCAGCTTAATCTCGCTAATCGCCAGACGCGCATTGAGCAGTGCGCGATCACCCATTTTCGATGCCGCGTTCTGGTCTGGGTCAATGAAGGGCACGTAGTCATCGCGGTAGCTGTAATCTATGCGCAGATCCCATAAGCCGAAGCCCGTCTGGGCAATGCGCCAGTCCATGCCGAGCGTCAGAGAGTTCTCAGGGGAGTAGGGTGTGCCGGCATCGCCTTTGTCGAAGTAAGTGAAGTCGCTGGGGAACTTCTTGTACTCTGCATCGAGGTAACCATAAGCCACAGTCAATTGCAGGCTTTCATGGACCAGCGCGACCGCTTCGACCTCCACGCCCTTTGTTTCGTATTCCGGTACGTTAAATATGACAGAGGAAGCGAATTTACCTTCAAAAACCGACAGCTGAAAATTGTCGAACTCGTTGTAGAACAGGGCGCCGTTCAGCAATAGACGCCCGTCCAGAAGCATCGATTTCAGTCCCGTTTCGTAGGAGGTGACTTGTTCATCGTTGTAGCCTTCATTGAACTCGGCGGGCACAGCAGCTTCGCCGTTAAAGCCACCTGACTTCCAGCCCTTGGCATAGCGTACATAGCCGTTGATGTCATCAGTGAAGACCCAGTTTAGCGCGACCGACGGTGAAGTATTTTCAAAGGTGTCATTTGCTTGCGCGTTGAACATACCGGGGTGGACAATGTATTGATCCTTCCTCTCTTCGGTCCAGCGCAGGCCGGTAGTGACCGTCAGGCGGTCACCGAACATTGCCGGACGCCAATCCAGTTGGCCATAGAGTGCAACAGAGTCTGTGTCCAGTCCATAGCGGTTATTTGAGGTTGGACTGCCAAAGGTGCCGAAGAAGGTAATGGGATTCAAGACGTCTGCATCTTCTTCAAAATAGTAAGCGCCGACCACGTAATCCAGCTGATCCAGACTGCCTGACAATTGCAGTTCCTGAGAGAGGGAGCTGTAGTCGACGTGTCGGCTTGAGTGGAAGATATCGATGGCAGTGCCGTCAATATCAATGGTGTCATCCCAATCCAGCTCCCGGTAGGACGTGATGGAACGCAAGGTGTAGCTGTCACCTCGCCACTGTAGGTCAAGAGCGTGGCCCGTTGATTTCGACGTTTCCTCTATCGCCCAGTCGTTGCTGCCTTTGTCGGCGCGCTCGTCGTCCTTGGTGAGGTAGGGCTCTTGCATGCCGGAGTAGAGGTAGGAGTTGCTGCTAGTCTGAGTCAACTGGCCAAAGCGAGGTTTGTTGTCCTGATCGCTGTGATCAAAGGTGTAGTTGACGCTCAGGTTGTCGTTGAGGTCCCACTGCAACGCCAGCCGCGTGGCTTGCTCGTCCAGGTTGTGAAATTCATCGCTGGAGGGAGATGCCGCCAGCGGGTTGCCAAGCTGGTCTGGGCGGTTGTCAGTGAAGCCGTCGCGCTTTGCCTGATAGAGCGTCAGGCTGCTTTTCAAGCCCTGCCAGTCGGGTGTGTTTATCGTCGTGCGCCCGGACCAATAGCCCTTGTGGCCCAATTCGGCGGTGAGGGAACCACCAAATTTGTTGCTTGGTTTACGAGTGATAAGGTTCACTGCGCCACCCACTGTATTTTTGCCGTATAGGGTGCCCTGGGGGCCGCGTAGCACTTCAACCCGTTCCAGTTCGGCGATGTCGAAGATGGCTCCCAGGTTCTTACCCATGAAAACGCCATCGAGGTAAATGCCTACCGAATTTTCCCAGGTAATGGCCGGGCTGATTTGTGAGGCGCCGCGAATAGCAATAGTGGCGGCAGTGGTGTTTGCGGGAGAGTCGACAATTTCTACATTGGGCGCATGCAGGCTGATATCTGTAACATTGGTAATACGCTGGCGTTCGATTGCCGCTTTGTCGAGTGTGGAGATGGCGATGGGAACATCCTGTACAGACTGCTTGCGCTTCTGAGCGGTAACTACCACTTCTTCCAGAGTGAGCATGTCTTGTGCGACTGCTGGCATTGCGAAAGTGGCCAGCATGGCGGCACTTGAAAGTAGTATCCGAGTGACCTGATGTAGCATAAAGAGTCTCCGGTTTGTCCTGTTTTTCTTATTTCCGGGGCATGATCGTGCACACGGGGCACGGACCCTGGAATACGTTATCAGCCCGCTGTTCATTGTTCCTATTCAGGCAGTGGCAGATCGGCTCGCTCGGGATCAGAGGTTTGTGTTAAACGAGTCGTAATATAGAATCCGGCAGAGGCGGAGTGTATGTAAGTTTCATCAAATTTAACGTTTGAATTGGATGTATTGTTAGTGTCATTGACGGCCTCTGGGTTTTCTTTTCGAAATGACTCTCGGGTGGAAGGATGCCGGAAGGGTTGCGCACTATGGATGTTCTTTCCGATTAATACAGAGTTCAAGACAATCCAGCGGGAATCACTGAACCGATAATATGTGTCCATAGCTGCTCCCACCGGCTTCTTATTTGAGTGATATCCATTATTCTTATTACGACAGAGACGCTGCCGTGCTTCCATCTTTACCGAAATTTCATCAACGTTGCTTAATCAGCATTTTACCAGCAGCTTCTGCGACTCCCGAGCTTATTGGCCAGTGCTTTTTGGCAGATAAGTTGACTACAAATAGCACAACTGCCAATGGGTTGCCTCTGCTTATACTGTAATCTATACAGCCATATCATCCGCAGAGCTTTATTTTTAGGAAGCAGGGCTTGGAAGGCATTCGATACGTCTTGAGCTTTTGACTGGTTTCAACATCAAGGCTACTCACCATCAACTGGCTGATTTCCTTAGATAGTCTGGTCAATGCTTGGCATAAAGACTGGTAAAAACCCCCTGGATAACCTTTGCAGAGATCCCCATCGTATTTGGGTAAATCAATATTGGCCAATAGCGGGTCCATCGCCAGCTACTGTCATTCACCTTTATTGGTCACTTACTTATAAAGTAGCGTTATACCAACGCCCAGCTTGTCAGCCACCCATTTTATAGCGCACTTATCGTCACTCAGGCGGCAACAACGATTTTATGGCGGCTAATACTTCTTGGATAATTAATCTAATTGGGGGTTTGACTCTTTAATGATTGCATGGTTTGATAATAACGAATACATTTCGGAAATACAATCTCAAATAAGAAGCAACAACTTGATTACTGACGAAGTCGACTGATAAAGCAACTTGGACACGCAGCCAATGGAAATAAAGGTTAAAACTCGAGAGGGTGAATCACAGTCAATAGAGGTCGAATCGGGTAGAAACCTAATGCAGGTATTGAGCGAAGATTTTGATGTGGCCGGAACCTGCGGCGGATCAGCATCCTGCGGTACCTGCCACATTTATTTGAATTCGATATGGGCTCCGATACTCGGAGAACAAACTGAGGATGAATCTTACATGCTGGAGGCGCTGGCCGATATGGTAGAAGTGCAGCCAGGCTCCCGTCTTGCCTGCCAGATCACGCTATGCGAGGAGCATAGCGGCCTGCAACTCGAGCTTGCACCGGAGGCATAACACAGCATCGCCACAGGTTGTCCTGGGTTGGCCTTGACCTGAGTCGCACCTTGGCTCGTGCCCTTTCCAGTGACTGAAGGTCTTTCTATGAATATATCCATGTTATTGCAGATGTCGGCACAAACATTTCCAAGCCGCATTGCGTTGACCTATAACAGTGAGCATTACAGTTACAAACAGATTTACGATGCTGCGCAGCAGGCAGCTCAGGTATTTCAATATTCGGGGTGTAGCTTTATTGCCTATCTGGATGTCAACACTCCGGCCGTTCCAATTGCAATTTTTGCTGCCGCCATCGCCGGCATCCCCTACGTGCCCCTTAACTATCGTTTGAGTAAATCCGAGCTTGAATCTTTGCAGGCTCGATTAGACAAAGCCTATGTTATCAGTAATCAGGTACCGGAATTCAGCTTACCTGACTACACGTATCAACTAACAGATGCGTTTTACCAAAACATGCTGGCGGCAGGTGAAACGGATGAAGCACTGCATCCGGCAACAGATTCAGAAGAGTCCATCGCCGTGCAATTATTTACCAGCGGAACCACAGGAACGCCGAAAGCCGCTTTGCTTCAGCATAAACATCTGATGTCTTATATCCTGAATACCGTTCAGTTTGCAGCAGCCGCTGAAACAGACGCAACACTGGTTAGCGTGCCGCCCTATCATATCGCGGGTATCTCAGCGATGCTCAGCAGCTTCTACTCCGGCAGGCGCATCGTCCACATGGAAAATTTTGACGCCATGGAGTGGATCTCCTTGTGCGACCGGGAAAAGGTAACCCAGGCCTTCGTGGTTCCCACCATGTTGTCGGAAATCATGGTCAAGCATAAACAAAAACGACAATCCCTAGACAGTCTGCAAGCTATCGCTTATGGCGGTGGAAAAATGCCCTTGCGCACCATCGAAGAAGCCTTGCAGCGCTTTCCCAATGTGAACTTTGCCAATGCCTACGGACTCACCGAAACCAGCTCCACAGTATGTCTGCTGAGTCCAGAACAACATCGGGAAGCATTCAAAAGCGATAGACCGGAAATGCGTAATCGATTGCAATCCGTGGGCAAACCAGTGCCCGGCATCGAATTACAAATTCGAAATGATGAAAATCAATCACTGGCAGCAGGCCAAGTTGGGGAAGTGTTTTTACGCGGGGATCAGATATCCGGTAAATATCGTGAAAAAGAATTGGTTCAATACGATGGATGGTTTCCCACCTGCGATCACGGTTATATCGACAAAGGGGGTTATCTCTATCTAACAGGTCGTGCAGACGACATTATTGTCAGAGGCGGTGAGAATATTTCGCCTGGTGAAATCGAAGCTGTTATCAGAGAGAGTCCGGCCATTTCAGATGTGGCAGTCGTCGGGATTGCCGACGAACATTGGGGCGAATCCATTGCTGCCGCCATTGTTCTCGCGGAAGGTCACTCGATTAGAGACGACGAAATATCCGTGGCGGTAACGGAAAAGTTGCGTTCATCCAGAGTGCCGAAAAAAATTGTTCGCATGAAGCATCTGCCCTATAACGAAATGGGCAAACTGCTTCGCCGAAAAGTCAAACTGTTGCTTGAATAACACCGGGCCAAATGCACCCATATAAAATTAGGGAGGTAGAGGCACATGACAGACGAGCAAAACAATCAGTGGGACGAATCGGTTGACGTTGTGGTTGTAGGCACAGGTAACGGCGGTTTAACTTCCGCCTTATGCAATAAGCTTATGGGCGCTGGCGATGTCCTGATTTTAGAAAAGAGTGCCAAAATTGGTGGCACCAGCGCCACCTCGGGGGGTGGTATCTGGATTCCCTGCAGCCATTACGCCAAACAAGCGGGTGCCAAGGACTCTCTATCTGAGGCGCAGGAGTACCTCAACCAAACTCTGGCTGGCGAAGACGTGCCACCCAAATTAGTAACGGCCTACTTGGAAAATGGCCCCAAGATGCTTAAGTTTCTGCACGACAAAACCCATGTCCGCTATGAATCCCTTGGGCAATATCCTGATTATTACACAACTTTATCAGGTGCAAAACACGGGCACCGATCACTGGAGCCGCTCCCCATTAATGCTTCTGAGCTGGGTGATGACTATCGCAAGCTGACCTATACACACCATATGATGCGCCTGTTTGGCGTTATTCATTTCACTCAGGTAGAGGCACATCTGCTGGCGACCAAACTACCTGGATACCAAAAAGTTTTGGGTCGCATTATCTGGGACTATATCAAAGACATTCCCTGGCGCTTAAAGACTAGAATATCACGCAGGCTTTGTTGTGGCAGCGCAGGCATTGCCCGCTTGTTCCTGTCAACCAAACAGGCCGGCATTCCGATTTGGCTCAGAGCTCCAATGTCACGCCTGGTTGAGCAGGGCGGGCGTGTCGTCGGTATTGAGGTGAAGCGCGATGGTAGATTGACCAGAATTCAAACGCGCAAAGCTGTGGTGCTGGCAGCCGGGGGCTTTGAGAAAAACCAGAAGATGCGTGATCAATATCTGCCTAAGCCAACGAACACGGAATGGAGTGCTGGCACAACAGGTAATTCTGGCGATGCTATTACTGCAGGTCTTGACTTGGGCGCTGCTGCCCGCTTGATGGGTAACGCATGGTGGTGCACAACACTTTGTGTGCCAGATGAGCCGTCACCACGACTGAGCATTATAGAAAAATCTCTCCCCGGCTCGTGCGTGGTCAACAAAGCGGGGCACCGCTTTGCGAATGAATCACAAAATTATATGGCCTTCCAAAAAGCGCAATTTAAAGCACATTCTGATGACACCCCTTGCGCACCCGCCTTTCAGATTTTTGATGCACGCTTTCGCAGGAACTATATGGTGGGGCCGTTGATGACAAAATCAACCTTTCCGGATTGGCGTATTCCCAAAAAATGGTTTGACATGGGATTTGTGGGTAAGGCCAACACTATTGCTGATCTGGCAGTACAAATGGACATTGATCCCGCTGGGCTCGAAGCAACCATTAAGAAAATTAATCACTACGCAAGCACAGGTATTGATGAAGACTTCCAGCGTGGTGAAGCGGATTACGACCGCTATTATGCAGACCAAAAAATACAACCAAACCCATGCCTGGCAGCTATTGATGAAGGTCCATTTTATGCTATGCGTATTGATTCAGGCGACTTTGGCACCGCCGGTGGTTTGAGTACCAACACAGACGCTCAGGTACTGAGGGAAGATGGCTCGGCAATTGCTGGTTTGTACGCGATTGGAAACTGTTCAGCGGCGATATTACCAACTTACCCCGGACCGGGATCCACGCTGGGGCCAGCAATGACAATGGGTTATCAGGCCGCAAAAAAAATAACTGGTTACGCAGAATAAAGCCCGAGGGATTGCCGTGAGCGAGTACAAAACAATACCAACAAAAGCCATTAAGTTCAGCGAAATAGAAGAGTGGCACTACAAAACGGATGTTTCGGTAATCGGTTACGGCGGCGCCGGCGCCTGCGCCGCAATTGAAGCTGCTGATGCGGGAGCATCAGTGACTATCATTGAGTTAGCCGCAGCCCCTGGCGGCTCCACCGCCCTGTCTTCTGCAGAAATTTATATGGGTGGAGATGGCGGTACTCGGGTACAGGCAGCCATGGGTTACAACGATACCAATCAGGCCATGATTGATTATCTCAGTGCCTGCGCTGGACCACAGGCCGATGCGGATAAGATCAAAGCCTATGTTGAAGGCAGCAGAGAGCATTTCAACTGGCTGGTTGAGCAGGGCGTGCCATTTAAAAATTCAGAATATAAGGAACGTGCCATCATGGCGCTAACCGACGATTGTTTACTATATACCGGCAGTGAAAAAGCCTGGCCTTTCAAAGATATTGCTACGCCATGTCCGCGTGGTCATAACCTTGAAGTCGAGGGTGACAATGGCGGCCCACTGTTTATGGAAATTATGAGCGCGGCGGTGACACGTAGAGAGATAAAGGTTCGCTTCAATTGCCGCACCTTGACTCTGATTCAGGACGAAGCCGGGTCGGTTCGTGGCATTCGTATTCGTGAAGATCTGCAAGAAAAAAATGTACTGGTTGAACGTGGCGTCATACTTTGTACTGGCGGTTTTGCAATGAACCGTGACATGCTCAAAAAATACGCGCCCAACCTGCTGCGCTGTAGCGAACCCATTGGCAATCCGGGCGATATGGGCACCGGCATTTTGATGGGCATGGGCGTGGGTGGTGCCGCTATCAATATGCACGAGGGGTTTGTCAGTGTCCCCTATTATCCGCCCGCCAGTTTAACCTTTGGTTTATTTATAAACGCGCAGGGACAACGTTTTATCAATGAAGATTGTTACCATGGCCGCGTAGGCGCTTATATTTTGCAGCAACCCGGTAATCGCGTATATCTGGTATGCAGTGGCGAGGATTATGGTGACTACGAGCAGATTTCCTATCTGGGCGCCTCGGTCGCGGGTACCGGTGAAACCATTATAGAGCTTGAGCAAGAGTTGAAGCTGCCAAAAGGCCAGCTTGTACAAACGCTGCAAACCTATAACAAACACGCTCAAAATGGCGAAGACCCTGTGTTTCATAAGTCCGCAGAATGGCTCAAGCCCCTGAATGCACCCTATGTTGGATTGGATGTCACACCTGGACGAGGTGCTTTTTACCCCTATTTTACTTTGGGTGGTTTGGACACCAAACCATCGGGTGAAGTCTTAAATCCTGAAGGTAATGTCATTGCTGGGTTGTATGCGGCCGGGCGTACCGCCTGCGGTGTACCGCGCCGGGGTGCAGGCTATAACTCGGGAATTTCTGTAGGCGATGCAACTTTTACTGGCCGAATGGCTGGCAGAGCTGCAGCTGCAAGAAACAAATACTAGTAAAGTAGGAGGGAAAAATACTCCTCTCCAAGGATCGTATGAGGCATGGATGCTGATTACGAGCGTACAAGGATGTATTCACAGCGTATCCTGGGAGAGGGGTATTCTTTTCTTCCGACCCGGTAGTAAGGTTGGAGAATACATCGGCTTGTTAGAAGAGGTACTAGATAATACAAGAAAAATATCATGCACCTATCCATCAAAATAATAGCGTTATTAACCCTCAATATTATATGTTCTTCGTTAACGGCACTATCTGCCGATACACTGCTAAAATTTGAAATGCCAGCGCGCAATCCATATTTAGCAGATTCCAACAATGCGATGGCACACGGTGATTCCGCTCAGCAGGATGCCGTTTTACAACCGGGCCCAATGGGCCCAAGCAGAATCTTGAGCACGTCTGAATTGCAATATAACTTCAGTGGCCCCGGACTTATGGGTATCCTCACATCGGGTGAGTACGTCGATGGGCAGCGCGTTTTTTGGGGTAATGGTTTAGATCGTCTGGTGAAATTAGATTACCAAAGCTACCAGACAATCACTGAATTTTATTTACCCAACGTTGAACCCTATACCGAATCTCAAGCCGAAAAATCAATTGTCGGTTTCGACAAAAGTAATAGTGGATTGTTAGCCGTTATACGCGGTTTCATGGAAATATGGAAACTCAAAAATTTGTCTGGTTTATATACCGTACTTGATAAAGACCACAACTATTATGTCGGCAATAAGTCAGGTCTTATTCAGGTTTATGGCGACCAGAATCCGATGAACTCACGCTCGCCGATAATCAAACTCCGTCAATGGCAGCTACCTGATGAGGTAACAGGCCCTATTGTGGGTATTAATCTAACTTACGATGGGAGGTTAATCGTTGCTACTGAACATGGTTATCTGGTTGCAGTAAAGCGCGACTTTAGCGAGTATCAACGAGTTCGTATTCGACATAGCGAGGGTGCCGAGAACAAAGCAACACAACGCGCTGGTTATGGCTGGGTTCGCAACGGCTTTGCGATCGATCAAGAGGGCGGTATTTATATCGCCTCCCAGGAGCATATTCATAAAGTAGTATGGACTGGTGAGAAGCTGAGTACCGATATTTCCGATGGTGCCTGGACTGAACCCTACCTTAATCAGTGGAAACACGGCACTGGCGCCACCCCTTCGCTGATGGGTTTCGGAGAGGAAGATCAATTTGTGGTGATTACGGATGGCCAGCCCCAAATGAACCTTGTGCTGTTTTGGCGCAACGCTATTCCAGACAACTGGCAACAGTTGAGCAACACCTCCAGTCGCCGAGTTGCAGGGCAGTTACCGGTCAATATGGGTAAAACACAGGCATTCGAAATACAGTCTGAACAATCTGTTGTTGTTGCCGGATATGGCGCACTGGTGGTCAACAATAATGCAAACAATATACCCTGGTATCTACCCAAACAGGCAGTCAGCGTGCTACAAAGTTATTTGGGTAGCCATCCTGATCATCAGCCCTATGGTGCGCAGAAATTTAAATGGGACCCCGTTTCGCGCCAATTGCGAGAAGATTGGGTTAATCCATCAATTAGTTCTCCCAGTGCTGTCCCCATCGTTGGAATCGGTTCAAATATGGCCTATCTGATTGGCGCGCGTAATAATCAGTGGACACTCGAAGGATTGGATTGGGATACCGGTGTATCCAAATTCCATTACGTCATTGGTGGTCAACGCTATAACCCTTTATATTCTGCCACCTTAATAGATAATGACGGGAACATTCACTACGGCACCCCTTGGGGCCGCGTTCGGCTGATACCTGCGCAAGAGATAAGTGATGAGTAGGCATTACGCCAATGTCAAAACCGAGAAACACAGATGAATAAAAAATGGTTTAAATATACAGTTCTTTTTTTAATATTGATTATTGCAGCGTATTTTTTGCTCTCTCGAACAACACGCTATAGCATTGACCGCAGCGAGGTCATTATCTCTCCCGATTCAATTAAGTCACAAGCCGAACATTATGCATTCGGCTACCAGCCTGAACTTAAATATTCAGAGGAGCGTAGCCCCTGTATTGTTCAATATCCACTAAAAAAAGCTTATTATGGCGATCTGCATGTGCATACCGCTGTTTCAGCGGATGCCTATCCAGATGGGACACGTACCTACCCTGATGATGCTTACCGGTATGCCAAGGGTGCGCCCATCGCACTGCCTGTACCAGAGGGTAGCCCCCCACTCTCTGTGCAATTAGATCGGCCTCTTGATTTTGTCGCGGTGACTGATCATTCTGAAACAATGGGCGAAGGCTATATTTGTCGCAACGAAGGCAAGTTCCCCGGCTATTCATCCAAGGCATGTAAAACCTTTCGGCAGGGGGGGCAGCCGGGCATGCGTATATTTTTGACAGAAATGGCCCGTATGCGGCCTAAAAGAAATAGATCTGTATGCGGAGAAAACAACCAGGACTGCGAGGAAGCGACCAGAATTGTTTGGCGCGAAATGATTGAATCTGCTGAAAAGGCATACGATAAAACTGAAAACTGTAGCTTTACCAGCTTCGTTGGCTATGAATATACTCGCACGAGCAATAACAACCACTTACATCGAAATACCATATTTAATAATGCCTCCGTGCCGGATTTGCCTGCCACTTTTATTGGATATCCAGATTTACACAGTTTGCTCGGCAAGCTCGAAACCTCCTGTCGGCAAGATATTGAAACCTGTGATGTAATTTCAATACCGCACAATTCCAATCTTTCCGGGGGCAACGCCTTCAATCAAAAAGCTCTGCAAGGGTTTTCACAGGAAGCACAACAGGCTCACCGCAAACAGCGAAATGCATTTGATCGACTAGCAGAAATTACCCAACATAAAGGCACTTCCGAATGTCAAAACGGGTTTATAGATATTTTGAGTGATGAGGATGAATACTGTAACTATGAGGCAATCCGAAAACTCGGTAAGCTCGACAAAGCGATAGACCTCTCTACATACATTCCCCGTATGTATGATGTTATCACCAAAGAGTGTGAAGCCGATGATATGGACCCCAAGGATAATTTCTATAAAGGTAACTGTCTTTCTTCCCACGATTTTTTACGCGGCGCGTTGTTAGAGGGTCTCCACGTGGAAGATCATCACCATGTTAATCCCTTTGAGTTTGGCTTCATTGGCAGTAGTGATACCCACCTCAGTACCCCAGGCCAAACAAATGAAGCGAATTGGTCAGGGCATATAGCTGATGAAACTACATTGGCGGACCGCTTAGGGGAGTCTATATTGGCCCGCTATAATAAGCGCAGCTCGAATCCTGGAGGTCTTGCTGGTCTTTGGGCAGTTGAAAATTCCCGCGATGCTTTATTTCAATCCATGAAACGTCGTGAAGCTTTTGGCACATCGGGCACACGGATATCACCACGATTTTTTGTCGGCCGCTACCCTCCAAACCTATGTGAAGAAAAAAATTGGCTGGCGTTGGCTTATCAAAATGGAACACCCATGGGCTCTAAATTGCCACCCCAAACAGAGGGGTTTCAGATGCTGGCACAAGCAACGCGAGATCCACACCCCTCTGCCAAGGGTTTGGAAAAACTACAAATTGTTAAAGGCTGGCTGGATCAGAGTGGACAAAAAAGAGTAAAAGTTATGGAGATTGCCACGATGGAACGAGCTGATTCAGAAGGCGATGATGTGCTGTGCGCTGTTTATACTGATTCAGACTACGATCCGTCCTTAAACACCTATTATTATTTGCGTGTTGCTGAAGCCGAATCGAACAGATGGAGTTCTGCGCAATGCGAGGCTTTGCCTATACATGAGCGTCCCAAAGGTTGCAAAAACGATAGCCTTAAAAAAATACGTGAACTGGCATGGACATCACCCATATGGCTAACGCCTATGCAACCATAAAGCTATTACAATATTTTTATGAGAACTACCTATGGGATGCTTTTAAAATTAGCCGAAAAAAATAATACTCATAACTTATCGGGAAGGTTCCCCATGATGTAAGATTTTATTTTGACAATCCATTTTCGCAGTGATTTCAGCTATTCACTCATATACCATAGTCTTGAAATAGCAGTAAACATTCTTGCATCAGTTTAAACTTCACCTTCATTGAGGTGAAGTTCAAAAAAAGCGGCATCTTCTGCTTTGAGACCTGTGATCTTAAAGTGGATATTTCGAATATAAGTATCATCAAACCTCAATTGCTAAACCTGACATTGCCCCCATCTCAATCAACTTCATTGCGCCGATGCTGTCTTTTTGCATCATCAAATTGAAAGTGAGATTATATTGGGTGGTTTGAATCTTCCATTCATTGGCTTGTTTGCAGTAGCTGTCCATATAATAACCGCCCATAAATTGGGTTACCTGTGCCTCTGTTTCGATCAATTGAAACTGCATGCGCCAACGGCCATTAGCGGAGTGTTGATCGGTTAATTTAATTTCTGGGGCAAGCCCGTGGTGCAAATCGATATGGCTTGGCTTACCTGTCATTTCGATAAAAAGCGCAATGAACTCGTTCAGATCAGTAAATTTTCCAATAAAACCAAAATCGATGAAAATATCATGCTTGGCAAAACAATCCTTAATTGCACTGACATCGCGTTGATCACAGGCAAACCAGTAACGTGCTTTTAACTGCTTGATTTCCTCAATATCTTCAAGAGTCTGAATTCGGTATTCTAAGTTACTCATTTCATACCCCAATAAATAAGAACCAGTATGGCTTGTATTTGGTAAGGTATTATTATCTTAGGATATTTTTTGTGCTTTACCCGTTTCATAATACTTTTTTTGTGAAATGACAATTTTCTTTTGCATCTGATGCATCGATTTCATAATAATTTTGTACAGAAGATCACCAAAAATGCCCCACTTCATTTCAAATTGCATGCAGTTGATTAACTTGGTTTCAAATTCAGAGACTGGCTCCAGTGCATATTGAAAACTGGCGTTTTTAAATAGAGGCGGTATGCCATCACCGCTATCACTGTGTAATTTCAGCGTGAAACCTCGACCCTCATCCCAGGCTGTTACTGTTTCTATCAGCGGCGCTCGATCACTGTAGACACGGCGGCTGGTGCCAACCCCTTCCTTTTGAATGCTGGTAATCTCAGCCCCCGTTAAACCGGGCACATAAAAATGTGGTTTGCCCAGGTCACGCATTTTCTTCCAGGCTTCCTCAACGCTCACATTGGCAACACAATTCACAGAAATAGTTTTCATTCAGTCGGCCTTGATCCTGTATCTGTCTGATTGTATTTAACCGGCCACTTCAAATAAACCGGCCGCACCCATACCACCGCCAACACACATAGTGCATACTACGTATTTTGCGCCTCGGCGTCTTCCTTCGATCAGCGCATGTCCCACCATCCTCGAACCGGACATGCCGTAAGGGTGCCCTATGGAAATTGCGCCGCCATTAACATTCAGTTTTTCATTGTCGATACGCAGATGGTCGCGGCAATATAAGACTTGACAGGCAAAGGCTTCATTGATCTCCCAGAGGTCAATGTTATTCACCGACAAACTCTGTTGTTTTAACAACCTTGGGACAGCATACACAGGGCCGACGCCCATTTCTTCAGGCGCGCAGCCTGACACCGCGATACCACGATAAATACCCAACACCGGTAAATTGTACCGGGATGCATATTGTTCACTGGCAACAACACAGACTGAAGCTCCATCTGAAAGCTGCGAGGCATTGCCCGCAGTAATATACTTACCACGTTTGATGATTGATCCACCGCTATACACTGGCTCAAGCGAGTCCAGCGACGCCAGCGTCGTTTGTGGGCGATTGCCTTCATCGCGCGTCAGTTCAAGCTGCTCAAAAGACTCCTCACCCGTTTCTCTGTTGACGATTCTTTTATTTGTCGCAAAAGTAACCAACTCATCATCAAACAGCCCTTTCTCCTGAGCAGCTGCCGTGCGGTGCTGACTTTGCAATGCATAGTTGTCCTGTGCGCTACGGCTAATGCCATACCGCTCGGCAACCAATTCTGCCGTTTCTATCATCGGCATATACATATGAGCCGATTGCTTAAGCACCGCTTTTGAAACTGCCCTATGGCTGTTTTTATATTTATTTTGGATTAGAGAAACTGATTCGACACCACCAGCGACTGCGACGTTCATCTCTCCAGCTAAAACACTTTTTGCAGCGAGACCAATAGCGATCATGCCAGAGGAACACATCCGATCGATTTGCATTCCGCTGACCGATTCAGGTAAACCAGCCGCCATCGCACTCAGTCGACCAATATTATAACCCTGTGTGCCTTGTGGCGCTGCTGCTCCCATAATCACATCATCAATATGTGCAGGCTCTAATTCTGCCCGTTTAACCGCTTCACGGATGACTGTACCGCCTAGTACAGGCGCTTCCGTATTGTTATAAGCTCCGCGATAGGCTTTGCCAATAGGGGTTCGAGCCGTTGCAACTATCAATGCATCACTCATAATTTTTTTAAACCCTTCTTTTACATTTCGCTTATAATCTTCTAATTGTAAAAGCGCGAGATGGTATCAACCACACAGGCTGGGCGTTCTTCACCTTCAATTTCAACAATGATTCGCACAACTACCTGCACGCTATCCGGCTTTGTTTCTGCTGCAATTACTTCACCCACACCACGAATTCGCTGCTCGACTTTGACTGAGTTAGGGAATCGAATTTTGTTACAGCCATAATTTATTCCCATGCTATAAGTCTCAACTAGTAACAGCTCGGGTAAGAATTTACTCACCAGCGACAGCGTAAGATATCCGTGTGCTATGCACATTCCAAATGGGCCTATGGCCGCACGCTCAGGGTCAACATGAATCCATTGATGGTCGTCGCTTGCCTGCGCAAATTGATTGATTCTTTCCTGATTGATAACCATCCATTCGGTAGCTCCTAAAGATTGTCCGACCTGCTGCAATAAATCCCGGGGTTGTTTTACGCTAATCATGATTCACCCACCTTTATCTCTGTTTATCTAGGCTCTTTGACTTGAAACCGATACGATTTCACCAGTCATATAAGAGCTGTAGTCAGAGGCCAAAAACATCATCACATTGGCAACCTCCCAAACCTCAGCCGCGCGACCGAAGGCTTCCTTACCGGCAAGCTCTTCAAGCAATTCCATCGGTGTGGTTTTCTTTAAAAATTCATGGAAAGCGATACTCGGTGAAACCGCATTGATACGCACCTTGTAATCGGCCGCCTCCATCGCCGCACAGCGGGTCAGAGCCATCACCCCGGCCTTAGCGGCGGCATAGTGGGTTTGTCCCTGCTGTGCGCGCCAACCCAGCACGGACGCATTATTGATAATGACGCCGCTTTTGCGTGCCTGCATTAATGGCAGTATCGCACGCATCATACGCATGGTACCCGTCAAGGTGATATCCAATATTTTGGACCACTGCTTATCGGGCATTTCAACCAGTTTACATGTGCCGCCCAAACCAGCATTATTGATTAACACATCAATACCACTATGTTGCTCCTCGGCCTTCTTGATCAATAACTGTACATCGCTTTCATTGGTGACATCACAAAGTTGACCAAACACCGGTATCTCCGGGTGGTTATTTCTTAATTGTGCCACTGCTTTGTTTAAGCGGCCCGCATGCGCATCACTGATTGTCAGGCCTCTACAACCTTCTTCAACAGCTCGTGTGGCTGCTGCAAAGCCAATACCCGCCCCAGCGGCGGCGGTGATCAGCACTGACTTGCCCGTCAGCAAATTATGACCTTCGACATAAGCAGGTGGTTCTTTTAATGCCATGGCTTTTTCTCCGAATTAGACTGCTGGTCTCGGTTCTCTGGGTAAGCCAAGTGCCCGTTCAGCAATAATATTGCGTTGAATCTGATTGGTTCCACCATAAATCGTGTCCGATCGGGTAAACAAAAATAGCGTTTGCAAGCGGCTTAAGTCATAGCCTTCGCTCTCGATAATATCTGCATCCGGCCCCAATATATCCATAGCCAAGTTGCCCAAATTGCGATGCCAAATTGACCAATAGAGTTTGTAAGTTATTGAGGCGCGATTCAGCCCGACATTGGTCGGGTCTGAAGACAAAGTACGCATTGCGTTATAACGCATAATCTTCAACCCCATATGGGCATCGGCAATACGTTGCCTAATACTTGGGTCTTTACTAGCGCCATTTTGTTTGGCAAGGAGAATAATTTCCTGTAACTCGTTTTGGAACAACATTTGCTGCCCCAGTGTTGAGACGCCGCGCTCAAAACCGAGTAGTTTCATGGCGACCTTCCAGCCTTCGCCAGGTTGTCCCACAATGCAATCCGCAGCAACCTGTGCGTCATCAAAAAACACTTCGTTAAACTCTGAAGTACCATTAAGCTGTTGTATTGGCCTGACATCGATACCGACTTGATCCATCTCAACCAGAAAAAAACCCAAGCCTTTATGAGCTTTACTCGTCGGTTCTGTACGGGCAACCACAAAACACCAATCAGATTCCTGCGCCAGGGAGGTCCAGACTTTTTGCCCATTCAAGCGCCATATTTGTGCGGCCGAATCGAACTCAGCCTTAGTGCTTACGTTGGCCAAGTCAGAGCCCGCACCTGGCTCCGAATAGCCCTGGCACCAAAACTCTTCGCCGGCGAGAATTTTTGGTAAAAAACGCTGTTGCTGCTGTTTGGAGCCAAATGCCATCAAAGTCGGTGCCACCAGGCCTTCGCCAATATGCCCGGCGCGCCCGGGGCCTCCCGCACGTGCATATTCTTCGTAAAAGATTACCTGTTGTTCCAGTGAGCAGCCACGTCCTCCAAAGTTTCTTGGCCAGCCCACGCCCGTCCATCCACCCTCCGCAAGCTTTTTCTCCCAGGCCACACGCTCTAAGAAAAACCTGTGCTCGTCGCCCGGTCCGCCACGAAACCGGATTGATTCGAATTCGCCACATAAATTTCTTTCTAGCCAGCTCGCTATTTCCTGACGAAACGCTTCATCCTCTGCGGTAAAACCAAGTTTCACCCGATATCTCCTAAGGAATAATCCTTAATTAAACACTCGATATCCCGCCGTCTCTCGAGTATGGTGATAAATTTTTACTTCGGTAATAAAGTATCGAAAACAATAGTTTGCAGTTTTTTAAATTAGCTGCATCTTCCGCCATCCGTAGCCATGAGTATGCAGCGAGGTTCTTATCGGATCGCGAATCAAGGGTGGCTAGTTTTTAGTGCGGTTGTCGGCGAGAGATGTTCGCCCATTTTATACTTTTTCGCTGATGCGCAACGTGCATTCCCGTTCTGAGTTCCGTTCAGTTATTTCGCCACGGATGTTATTTGGGTCACCACCAAGAACAGAGTTGAACTCGATACCACTATGCCTGAGCTTGCCGCTTTCATTGCAGCTTAACGATAGAGATCCCGCACATAAAGAGAACGATACAAGTGATCCATTTTTGAACTTCCACACTCGCTGAATGGCTACTCAAGATCCTCTTCTGTATTCATACAGGGCTGATTATCACCGATCTCAGGCTCTGTGAAAACACGAAACTGAATTCGGAACTATTCCTTTTAATCCGGTGGTAATGTAGTGATGGTATATTGCGTACCCCTTCTTTTTCATGCCTGTATTTAACCATCACAATATATTCGCCAGATTAACAAGCCGGTTTTCTATTGGTGGCGGCAATCCCCTTATTAGCTCATTTTTCGTCAATTTAGTTGTAGCAGGTAGTGCAGCTGAATGATCCACCGCGCTTGACAACAATGCCATCAAGCATATTATCTGTAGTGCCCTGCATAAGGCTGACTCCGCGACTGGGATTAAATGCGTTGTTGTAAATGTTGGCTTGTATGAAAGTTACTGTTGGCATGTCTAAATTTCGGTATTAAATGCCTTGGATTCAAATACCAAGTACACCACAGCCTAAATAGCTATCAGTAAGGTACGAGGGAAGAATACCCTTTTGTCAGGATCAGATGAGGCATGGATGCCGATTACGAACCTACAGGGATATATTCACAACCCGTACTGGGAGAGCAGTATTTCGACATCCTCTTCGCGCGGTTTTGGCTGAACAGTTTCGTATGCTCATCGCGGCTAACCGAGCTTTCTGCTAACCTCTTTTTCCACCCCATTAAGTGATAAAGTTTAAGTTTGAACCTAAACTATTTTAAGGGGGTGAATCATACATGTTAGAATTGTTGTTTTGTCAAGCGTTTGCAGTCACCGGGCTACTGGCCAGCAAGCCCCTCAGTGCAATATTTTCGTCTGCTAATTGTCCGGCATCCATAGAATTGCCTTGGAGGATAAGCCGCTTGCCAAGCATAAATTCCTGAGGGCTATTGACCGCATCCACAGCCAACAATTTATCCTCCTGAAGATAAAATACCGAAAAATGCCGACTACCTTTTATATCTCCGCGTATCACTATATCAGTATAGCCTTGGCAAAGACCGGCGATCTGCAATTTCAGGTCATATTGATCAGACCAAAACCAGGGAAGGGCGGCGTAGGGTTTTAGCTTGCCGCACAGCGTGTTGGCAACCACCGAGGCTTGGTCTTGGGCATTTTGCACAGACTCCAAGCGCATTTGACGCTGATAAATAGGGTTGAAGTGTGAGGTGCAATCGCCTGCCGCTAAAATATCGACATCGTTAGTGCGTGCGTACTCGTCGACCTTTATGCCGTTGTCAATGTGCAGGCCGGCCTCGGCCGCTAATTCGACATTGGGGATCACACCAATGCCAATAATCACTATATCCGCTGGATAATCAGCTCCACTGAGACACTCCACCGATGCCACTTTTTTATCTCCGGTTATGGCTATAGCCTGCTCATTGGTTACAATTTCTACACCTTCTTCACGATGTGTTCTCGCAAAAAAATCGGCGACTTCAGGAGCGGTAACTCGCTGTAGAATACCAGGCAAGGCTTCAAGCACGGTTACCTGCATATCTAGCTTGCGCAGTGCAGCCGCAGTCTCCAAGCCAATGTAACCTCCACCAATTATTACAGCGCGTTTATCACTGCCAGTAAATGGTTTAATTTTTTGGGCGTTATTAAGGTTGCGTAAATAAAACACCCCCTTTAAGTCGGCGCCGGGGATGTCGATTTTACGTACTCGTGCGCCAGTGGTAATCACCAGTTTGTCATACTCAAGGCTTGCGCCATCATCCAGAATCAGTTGTTTGTTGGTGCGATCAATGGAGGTTGCCGTCACACCCATGGAGATACTGATATTACTTTTGCGGTAGACTTCTGGTGAGCGGATTAGCATCTGTTCAAGGCTTTTTATGCCCGCAAGGTAGTCTTTGGATAACGGGGGACGGTGATAGGGCAGGTAGTATTCATTGGAAATCATTGATATAATGCCAGCCCACCCTCTTTGGCGCAACACAGGGGCGAGTTGTGCTGCAGCATGACTCGCACCAATAATAATACATCTTTGTTTTGATTCCATTGTCGCGAGGCTTCCTGTTGGCAAAACAGAGTTGCGAGGGGCGGCCTATGGTTAATTACACCCAGCATACCCCTTTAATATAAAAACAAACGCACTTGTTTTACTCGGTTCTACAATTTTTATATTTGATAATCAAGCCGTATTCACAAAGCCATACTGTTTTGCCTGAGGCTTAAGTGAAGCAACGGTTTCATGCTTGCCCAGATCCCGTTCGACCATAAGGTTACTCGATTTGCGCACTGGTAGCGTGTCTTTCACGGCACGAGTCAGTGTTTCCAAAATATTTGCTGGGTCTTTGAGGTAGCCACTTCTTCGATAGTATCAACCAGCGCTTTAGCCTTGAGATGTTTTATCAGTCAGTCTGCAGGTATCCTGAACTGTTTTTTTACGGATTGGCGCATAAGTATTCAGATATGGATGCAATTTCGCTGCATAAGAGAATTAGACAGTAGAAAATTAGATCATGCAACCCTGGGAAAATAGGCATTCGAGCGGTTCAGGGTGTAGAGGCTGGTGAAAGTTCGATGGTGGTGATAGCGGCGCTGGGGCGGCCGGGTCCCTGTATATACAATGGGATTGCAAATTAATGTAAAGACAATATTGATGCCCTCACAGATTGTTGAAAAATCCCGGCATTGTCCATAAATGCCGTTTCCATTCTTGGGAAAATAAAAAAATACAGAATTTAATGATTTTGGTGCCAAATTCACGATTTTCCCGGGGTGTCCTCGTGTGTTTTATTTTATCAGGCGGACCCTTCCGGCAGATTCACCCTCCGCGTTGAATTCCAACTGATGGATCTCATGTTGAAAAAGATATGGACCCGCGCCAATCCTCCCCCTTGATTTGACGGGCCAGGCTCACTGTTTTGCTCCAGCCAAATCCCTCTTCGATACGTCTTTTCACTTTCATACTAAGAAACCTAGCCGAGGCGTCAGCTGCTGCGGCTGTCGATGGCCGGACCACCGCGGCGCTTGTCGTTACGCGTTATGTGTGGGGGTACATTCTGCCGGAGCAGTTGCCCTCGATTGAATGCATGCACCCATTGAATCCCAATCCGGCAGCGTACATCGGGTGCGGGGCTATCTATAATGGGAACAGCCACCTTAAGCTGGGGGCAGTCAGGCAACATTCGATGGGAGGCTCTATGGAAACCACCGGGCATCACACCCTCAATGACCTCTTTGCGCAGCTGGGGCTGGCTTCAGAGGATGCGGCGATAGACGAGTTTCTGATCGCTCACAGCCTGCACCGGCACGAGAAATTGTCAGCGGCCCCCTTTTGGAGCCAAGGGCAGCGGGAATTTCTCGAGGACGCCATCAGGGACGATTCCGACTGGTGTGTCGCCGTTGACGAGTTGGACTCCCTGCTGCGCCACTGAAACGTTCCGGCTCCGGAGCGGGCTCTTCTCCATAGGGTATACTACGCCGAATTCAATCAATCAAGCCGGTGCCCGGGCGCCGGATGCTTAGTGATATCCGATGGAAAAACCGCGATTTCAAGCTGCCTTGCTGCACCCCCGTTACTGGCTGACCTGGCTGCTGTTTGCACTTTGGTTCCTGGTGGCGCAGCTGCCCTATCGCTGGCAGCTGCACATGGGCCGCGGCATCGGCCGGGCAATGCTGAGACTTGCGCCCAGTCGGCGTACCATCGCCGAGCGCAATCTCGCGTTGTGTTTCCCCGGGCTCGGCCAGGCCGAGCGCACACAACTCCTGCACCGCAATTTTGAATCCAGCGGTATCGCCCTGATGGAAACCGGTATGGCGTGGTTCCGCTCGGCGCCCTGGCTGCGCAGGCGCGTTGCTATTGAGGGCCTGGAGGCCCTGCAGACTCTCCAGGCAGAGGGGCGCGGGGTGCTGCTGATGGCCATGCATTTCACCACCCTGGAACTGGGAGCGGCCTTGATGGGGATGAATATTACACTGGATGGGATGTATCGGCCGCACAAAAACCCTGTTTATGACTATATGCAGCGCAAAGGGCGCGAACGCCACACCGCCGATGGCTGTGTCTACCAGCGCAAGGATGTGCGCGGGGTATTGCGCGCCCTGCAGCGGGGGCGTGCGGTCTGGTATGCTCCGGACCAGGACTACGGGATCAAACAGGGGGTTTTCGCCCCGTTTTTTGGTGTCCCGGCGGCCACAGTCACCGGTACATCGCGGTTTGCCCGGGTGGGGCGGGCCGAGGTGGTGCCCTATATGGTGACCCGCCTGGACGATGGTTTTGGGTACCGCCTGAAAGTGTACCCACCCCTTGAGCAGATCCCCTCGGGAGATGAACAGCAGGATGCGGTCCTGGTCAACCAGTTTATTGAAGCGCGTATCCTGGAAGCCCCGGAGCAGTACATGTGGGTACACCGCCGCTTTAAGACCCGACCGCAAGGCGCGGCCAATATTTACGAAGGTGTGCGTAAGAAGAAAAAGAAACGCAGGCGCGTGGCGACCTAGTTGCACTGGCATAGATTCCGCGCCCTCAGTAACATACGGGTTCGTTTCTGGCGGTGCTGTTCCAGGGCGAGCGCAAAGTATGAAGGAGTGAGAATGTTTACCGGCAGTATGGTGGCTTTGGCCACCCCAATGTTTGCAGATGGAAGCCTGGACTGGGACAGTTTGCGCAACCTGGTCGAGTGGCATATCGAGCAGGGTACCCGCGCGCTGGTTACCGTTGGCACCACGGGGGAATCCGCCACACTCGACGTGCATGAGCATGTGGAGATGATCCGGCGGGTCGTGGATCAGGTAGCGGGCCGCATCCCGGTGATCGCGGGAACAGGTGCCAACTCTACCACGGAGGCCATCGACCTCACGGAAAACGCCACCCGGTGTGGCGCCGACGCCTGCCTGTTGGTGACGCCTTACTACAATAAACCGAGCCAGGAGGGGCTGTACCAGCACTACCTGGCCATCGCCAGGGCGGTGGCGATCCCGCAGATTCTCTACAATGTGCCCGCACGCACGGCTGTTGACATGCTGCCTGACACAGTGCTGCGCCTGGCGACCACCGGCAATATTGTCGGCATCAAGGAAGCGACCGGTGATCTGGCGCGCGCCAGGGTGTTATTGGATACCCTGCCCGAGGGGTTTGCCGTGTACTCCGGTGACGACAGTACCGCTTTGGAGCTGATGTTGATGGGGGGGCACGGCGATATCAGCGTAACGGCCAATGTGGCGCCCGCTGCGGTGGCCCAGATGTGTGAGGCCGCACTGGCTGGCGATGCTGTCACCGCGCAGGCCATCGATCAGCGTATCCAAATATTGCACAAAGTGCTGTTTCTGGAGTCCAACCCGATACCGGTAAAATGGGCCTTGCGGGAAATGGGGCGTATAGACGGGGGAATTCGCCTGCCGCTGACCAGCCTTTCCCCCCAGCACCATGCTACAGTGCGCGAAGCCCTGCGCAGTGCCGGCATACTCTGAACCCGCGAATTGAGAACGAATCAGGATAAGCTTTCATGAACAAATTGACCGTTGGAGCCGCGCTCTGTATTTCCAGCCTTACCCTGGCAGGCTGCGGTGTATTCGGCAACGATGGCTATTTCCGTGACCGCAGCAACGACTATCAGCAGGCCGATAGCCTGCCGCCTCTGCAGATGCCTGAAGGTGTCACTGCCAAGCACCAGGAGGAGCTCTACGAGATTCCCCAGATCGCCGCAGACGAGCTGGGGCAGGGGGATTTTGAAGTGCCCAGACCCCAGGCGCTTTCCATCAACGCGGGCCTGGACAGGGTTAAAATTCAAAAGTTGGGCAGTAACCGCTGGGTATTGATATCCCAACCGCCGGAGGAAGTCTGGCCACAGCTGCACTATTTCCTGCGCACTTCGAACCTGCGCGTGGAAATGTCTGATGCCAGTGCCGGTACTTTGGAAACCGCCTGGATGACCTTCAACGAAAGTCCTGAAACCAAAGACAAATACAGGCTGCAGATTGAAACTGGCGTACAGCCGGATACCACGGAAGTCCATGTGCGCCACCTGTCCGTGCCCATGGAAGCGCCGGTGGGTGGCATGGTCAACTGGCCTCAGCGCTCCACGAGTCCCGAGCGTGAAGGCTGGATGATTGACGAGATGTCCACTGCCCTGGCAACCGATACTTCCGGTGCCTCGGCCTCTTTGGTGGCCCAGGCCATCGGCGGTGATACGGTCAAGGTGCAGCTGCGTGAGCCGGTCGGTCACGAGCCCTATATCGCTATGGGGTTGGAGATGGAGCGGGCCTGGGCGACAGTGGCCCATGCGGTCAATGCCGGCGCCTATCGCCTGCACCGCGAAGATTCCGATATCGGGCTCTTCTACGTGACCTACGATGAGGATCGAGAGCTGGCCGACAGCGAGGAAGAGGGCGGTAGCTGGTTCTTCTGGAGCAGCGGGGATAAAGAGGACGAACTGGCGGAAAGTGCGGATCAGGTGACCCTGCAGCAGATTCTCGCCGGTATCGATCCGGATGCAGAGGTTGAGTCTCCTCTATTTAGGGAAATCAGGGGACTGGGTGTGAGCGCGAACCCCGATGAGGCATATCCCGGCTATCTGGTCGTTATACGGGGCAACGATGACGAGATTGAAGTGCGCATCCGCGATACACGCGGCCAGCCCCTGTCCAGAGCTAAGGCCTCCCAACTGTTGCTTTCTATCCAGCAGAACCTGATTTAATGGGCCTGCGCTTCGCTTCCCTGGGGAGCGGCAGCAGGGGCAACGGCACCTTGGTCGCCAGTGGCAGCCACAGTCTGTTAGTGGATTGTGGCTTCACCATTAAGGAGGCCGAGCGTCGTATGGCGCGACTCGGCATATCCCCATCGGACCTCTGCGCGATACTGGTAACCCATGAGCACAGCGATCACCTGTCGGGAGTAGCGCCCCTTGCGCGCAAGTACGGACTGCCAATTTACCTGACCCCCGGAACCCTCCGTGCCCGCAGTATAGGCAGGCTGCCCCAGATACACCTGATTGAGGGGCACCAGCCGTTTACGATTGGCGATATTCAGGTTACGCCGGTGGCTGTACCCCATGATGCCCGTGAGGCTGCGCAGTTTGTTTTTCGCAGTTGTGGCTGCAGTCTCGGGCTATTGACCGACCTGGGCACCGTGACCCCCCATGTGGAGGCGCATTTTGGCGATTGCGATGCCCTGGTTCTGGAGGCCAATCACGACCCTGGGATGCTGGCTCAGGGGCCATATCCCTGGCGTTTAAAACAGCGCGTCGGTGGTGCCTATGGGCATTTGAGCAACCAGCAGGCTGCCGGATTTCTGCAGCGGGTGGGCTATCAGCAGCTCCAGCACCTGGTGCTTGCCCATATCAGTGAGAAAAATAATCAATTGGCACTTGTCCAAGAGGCGCTGGCAGATGCTGTGGCTGGTGCGGGGAATAGCCTTTTTGCCTGTCAAGAAGCGGGATTTGGCTGGCTTGCTGTTGAGGGCCGTGGTTAATTGCCCCACTCCTCTAGTCAATGGCCAGTTTGTGCCTCTCTAATCCGACAACGTTTTGGTCCTGGCCGGGCTTGTCTGTCGCTGTAAATTCAGGGGGGACTTTATGGAAACACTCTTTGTTTACTTGCTGGTGGGGGCTGTGGCGGGCACCATCGCCGGCCTGTTTGGGGTTGGTGGTGGGCTGATAATCGTTCCGGCACTGGTGCTGGTATTTACCGCCATGGGTATTTCCCCGGAAATCCTGACCCACATGGCGGTGGGCACTTCACTGGCGACGATTGTGATCACCTCAATCAGCTCGGTGCGCACGCACCACCAAAAGGCTGCTGTGGATTGGCGGGTTTTCTGGGTAATGACACCCGGAATACTCCTGGGCTCCTGGGTTGGGGGCATAACAGCAGAACGCCTCTCCGGTGCCTGGCTACAACTGTTCATCGGTATTTTCGCTATCGTGATGGCCGTCCGCATGTGGCTGAGCGGTCTACACCACGGAGAGGTCTCGGAGGGCTCTGGTACATTGCCCGGCCCTCCTGTACTGATGACTGCGGGCGGGGTTATCGGCTGGGTCTCGGCAATATTCGGTATTGGTGGCGGCGCACTGACGGTGCCCTTCCTGTCGCGCTGCCGGGTAAATATGCAGCGTGCCATCGCCACTTCCGCCGCCTGCGGCCTGCCTATTGCGATTGCCGGCGCGCTGAGCTTTTCGGTGCAGGGCTGGGACAATACCCTGCTGCCGGGGTGGAGCAGTGGCTATATTTATTGGCCCGCTTTTTTCGGCATCGTGCTGGCCAGCACTTTTTTCGCCCGCTTTGGTGCCATACTGGCCCACCGCTTCCCCGCACGACTATTAAAACATGGCTTTGCCGCGTTGTTGTGCGTGATTGGATTTCGCTTTATCTGGCTGAACATTGGCCGCTTCTTATAAAGAATAACTGGTGGATGGCCCGCAATTGGCTGCCTGCACCCTCTCCCTCCCAACAAGTGAATATCCCATCAGCCACTGTGGTTGGGGATGGTAACTGGTATCCAAGGCGTGATGCATACCTAAGTACTCTGACATCTGGTGATCAAAAGCCCGAGGAGGAACTTCTGGGCGCACAAAAAAGCCGCTGTAGACAGCGGCTTTCTGATACTAATCCAGACCCGCACTGCGGGTCAGCGGGAGGGGGTATCCTTATACCGTTCTGGGGGTGGTTTCGGCGGGTTCGGCCACTTGAGACACCTCCCCAAGACTCTCCCAGTGTTTTGATTTCAGGCTGATCAGCGCGAGGATAATGCCGATGCCGATGGTGAACAGACTGATCTGCAGGTAAAGATTCGGCATTTCAGCGACATTGTTCGGATCGAAGTGTCCCGCCAGCAGGCCTGAGAAGATATTGCCGATGGAATAGGTCAGCACGAATACGCCCATCATCTGGCCGGCAAAGCGGCGAGGGGACAGTTTGCTGACGGCACTCAGGGCCACCGGGCTAAGACACAGCTCACCAACAGTGTGCAGGAAGTAAGTGGTAACCAACCAGTAGGGCGCCACTTTCAGGCCCTCGGCGGCGTACTGGGCGGCGAAGAACATCACCAGGAAACCGCTGGCCATAATGATCAGGCCGATGGCGCATTTCAGATTATAGGAGGGGGTCATCATGCGCTTGCCCAGATTGATCCACAGCGCTGCAAAGAAGGGGGACAAGGTGATGATGAACAGTGAGTTGAGGTTTTGGAACCAGGTCGCCGGTATTTCAAAGATACCGATCAGGCGGTCAGTATAATCGCGCGCGAACAAGTTGAGAGAGGAACCGGCTTGCTCGAAACCTGAAAAGAAAAAAGTGGAGGCCACACAGATCAGGAACAGGGCCCACAACTTCCTTTTTTCCGATCCGTTCAGTTTGCCACGGAAATAGATGAAGCCGAAATAGGCGAGGAAGGTCAGGGTAAAGATCACGGCCACGTACTGGGCGGCTGTGACTGGATCGATGGTGATGACGCCCTGCATAGTCAAACCGGTGATCAGTGCAACAGCAACTAAAACGGCACCAATGATGCGCCAGGTCAACCTGGTTCTCTCCGGCGACAGGGGACTTTCCGGCTTTAAGCTGGCATCACCCAGGTTGCCGATGGTCCTGCGGTACTGAATCAGGCCGATGGCCATACCAACTGCCGCGACACCGAAGCCCCAGTGCCAGCCGATATTCTCTCCGAAGTACCCACAAATGGTGGAACCGAGCACGGAGCCGATGTTGATGCCCATATAGTAGAGGGCGTAGCCACTGTCGCGACGCACATCTTGGGGTTGATACAGATGACCCACCAGGGCGCTGATATTGGGTTTGAGCAGGCCGGTCCCGGAGGCAACCAGGATCAGGCCCAGGAAAAAAGTGTTATCACTGGGGATCGCCAGCACGATATGGCCACACATGATAATGATGCCGCCGTACCATATGGTGCGCTGCCCACCGAGTAGGCGGTCGGCGATCCAGCCGCCGGGAAGGCCGAGAAAGTAGACCGCACCGGTGTAAAGGCCGTAGATGGCAGCTGCGGCGGCAACGGTGAAGGCGAGCCCCTCCTCCTGCAGGCTGGCGGTCATAAACAGTACGAGCAGGGCGCGCATACCGTAATAGCTCATCCGCTCCCACATCTCGGTGAAGAACAGTGTGGAAAGGCCTTTCGGATGACCAAAGAAGCCACCGCTAGTCTGGTGTGTATTCGACGACATAAGCTGAATTTCCAGTTGTTATAGCTTTACTCAAGCATACCTTGGCAAGCCAAGATACTCATGGGTTTCAGGGGCATGTGAACGATTCCCGTTCATTGGCCCGGCAATCCATCCAGACCTTGGAAAATGATTCCATTTTCCCGTTGTAATTGGTGATGGAGGCCTCGACCATACGGTGGTTTCCTTTACCACAAACCCCTCGGGCCGATCCGCTCTGGCAGCCCTGCCTCCAAGCACAACTGGCAAAGTGTAACAGTTGCGAGTGCAGCAGGCGACTCGTTACAGTTGCAACCAAACCGGTCATCGCACTGCTGTTCACAATTGGTCCGAAACATGTTAAATGCTCAAGCAGGATGCCCCGAACAGGGAAACCACTAATGAGAAAAGCCCCGGTACTCTTGACCCTTTTAATGCTTGCGGGCATTTTGGGGGCCTGCGCTGGCCAGCCGCTTGCGGAAAAACCGGCAGAAGTTGCGGTGGCGCACTTGCTGTCAGGTACTGCGATATTTGGCCGGCCCGTGAATGCCGTTGAATTGCCTCAAGACCTGGTGATGTCACTGACACCGGAGATGCGCCGATTTCTCGCAGAGATTGCTCCGGGCGCATCCCCACAGAGGCGCCTGGTGGCACTGATCAAAGCATTTGAAGCGCAGAAATTCCATATTGAGTACGATGAAGCCACCACCCTGACTGCCGCACAGACTTTCCATAAGCGGCGCGGTAACTGTCTGTCATTTACCCTGATGATGGTGGCGATGGCGCGGGAGCTGGGTGCCGAGGCCTACTTCAACCAGGTGGTGGTTCCCCCGGTTTGGAGCCACGACGTGGCCCAGACTTTCGTGGTTTACCGCCACGTCAATATGGTTTCGAAAGATCCCCGTGGCCGCCGCGTGGTGGATTTCAATCTGGCCGCTTATGATCCCGCCTACGACCAGCGCAGGCTGGATGACACCAGTGCTGTCTCGCTGTATTACAGCAATCGCGGAGTTGAGTTTATGCGTGCGGGCGAGGGTGAGAAAGCCTTTCTGTATCTGCGTAAGGCTCTGGAGCTGCGCCCCGAGATAAGCGATCTATGGGCTAACCTGGGGGCGTTTTACAGCCATTTTGGCTATTACTCTGAGGCGGAACAGAGTTATCGCCAGGCCTTGTATTTAAACAATATCAATCTGGTGGCTATGAGCAATTTAGCGCGCTTGTACCGCTACAGTGGCCGTGAGGGATTGGCCAATGCCTACGCAGAGCGTGCCCGCCACCACCGGGAGCGCAACCCCTACTACCTATATTACCAAGCCCGTGACGCCTATGAGCAGGGGGAATACAAGCGGGCTGAGAAACGTTTGCGCCGCGCCGTCTGGCACCAGGATGACCACCGTTTCCACTTTCTTTTGGGACTGACAAGATTTCAGCTGGGGGATATGGCCGCATCCCGGCAGAGCTTCAAGGAGGCCTTTTCCCTGGTGAAGAGCCCATATGCAGTAAATGTTTATGAACGCAAGCTAGGCTTACTGTTGGACGGGCTTGTCCAGCCCAAGTCTGGCAACTCCTCCTGAATGGAGAGGGGTGTTCTGATAGTATCGGGTAGCCCCGCTCTATAAGTGCCCTCAATTGGTCCCAATACTACACTCGCCTATGGTCGACTTGAAAGCCCAACAACGGTATTCTTGTCCATAGTGGCGTATTTTTTGAATGGCTGACTGTTTGGCGACAACTAACATGAGCCAGATATGCGGCTTTCTTTCAAACTCTCCATCACCAAATTCGGATATAACTCGGCGATGCCATTTGCCGGAGGGTTCAGTGAGTGAACAATAAGCAATGCATACTCACTGAGATGCAGAGGACGGCATACCAGCGGTATGCCGGATTTGACAGTAGCATCCTAACATGACTAAAATGCCATAGTGGAAAATCTTGAAAAGAAAAGTTGCCTCATTTGATTACAAAAATAGAAATTTGCCTTAATACATTGTTTTCTAGTATGACTTTTGACTTATAAGTGCCAAAATCCAGCATCAACTCTATTTGTAATGGGTGAGTAACCTGTAGAGAATGCCATTGCGATTTTTTTAAAAATTTGAGGTATTTCTTACGCTAACCGTCATGAAAAGTGTTGGGAGGAAGCAGGTTACTTTGGGGGTGATTGCTTCTGATTATCGCCATTCATGGCAAAAGACTATAAATCCAACGATCAAGAGAGGATTAACAATGAAAAAGAATCTCCTATCTGTAGCTGTGAAGGGGGCAATAGGCTTCACTGCAGCTGCAATCATGGTTCCGGCTATGCCTGTTTTCGCTCAGCAAGATGCGGAAATGGTCGAAGAGGTTGTGGTTACTGGCTCACGCATCAAGCGTGCCGATCTAGATAGCCCCAGCCCTGTAACTGTTCTCGACCGTGAGGATATGAAGGTTTCAGGCCTAACCGACGTGGGTGATCTGCTCCAGAGCCTGCCATCCATGTCTGGCTCTCCGATCGGAACCACTACCAACAACGGTGGTAACGGTTCCGTTGAGATCGATCTGCGCGGACTTGGAGTTGACCGCACCCTCACCCTGATCAATGGGCGCCGCACTGTTGACGGTGGCGATTACCAAACTATCCCCTCAGCAATGATTGAGCGGGTAGAAATTCTAAAAGACGGCGCATCAGCTACTTATGGTGCCGATGCCGTTGCAGGTGTAGTAAACATTATCACCCGCAAGGACTTTGAAGGTGTAGAGCTCGAAGTTCAGACCGCAGACTTTTCTGAAATGGACTCTGGCCGCCAAGATAGTGTAAGTATCGTAGTTGGTCAGCAATTTGATAAGGGTAACTTCGTATTTGGTGCGGAGTACGTCACCCAGGAAGAGGCTTTCCAGTCAGATGCACCATGGGACTTCTTCCAGAACAGCTATTATATTTACCCCGCAGGTTGTGAGAGTAACGTCACCAGCTGTTACGCCGGAGGATCCTCTCGCATTCCTGAGGGTCGCTTTGCCATTGGTGATAAGAGCTATATAAATCCCGGTAATGGCCTAGTTGCTGATGATGGTCGTCTATATAATTATGCGCCAATTAACTACATTCAGACTCCCTATGAGCGCTTGAATTTCTTCGTTGAAGGAAATGCAGAGATTACTGATAATGTTCGCTTCTTTACTGAAGTAAGAGCTAATAATCGCACCTCAGCCCAACAGCTGGCTCCAATGCCGTACGATAGCCGCCCGGGCTTTGATCCGGCCTACTCCGGTTTTTACGACTTTGACGGTAATGGTACTCTTAAGTCCTACAACGGTATTCACCAAGACAACTATTACCTCTCTAATGCTCTGGATGCCGCAGGCATCGATAACCAGCCTGCATCAGCTGTGCGTCGCCGAGTAGTAGAATCTAACCGTCGTTTTGAACAGGACATTGTACAGGTTCAAGGCGTATTTGGATTTGAGGGCACCTTTAACGATTATGATTGGCAGATTAGTTACAACCGTGGCTACCGTTCCAGAACCGATATTGATATGGGGCAATTCGTTGGCGCCAACCTCCAAAATGCCCTCGGTCCATCTGCCGATCTAGATGGAGATGGCACTCCTGAGTGCTACAGTGACATCAGTGATGAATCGACCCTAATAGAAGGTTGTGTGCCCCTCAATTTAGTGGGTGGCGCCGGTACTATCACTGATGAAATGCTTGCCTATGTTGGTACAAACCTCACTGACCACTATGTAGACACCCAAGAAGTACTGGACTTTAGTCTCAGTGGTGATGGTTTTGAGCTTCCCGGTGGTGCAATGGCCTGGGCGGTTGGTGGCGGCTACTGGGCTCAGGCCCGGACCTACTCCCCTGACTCAGGTAAAACCACAGGTGCGGTTACTGGTGGCACCGGCCTAGGTGCCGATGGTTCCTTATATAATGCCAACCTATTTGCCGAGGTGTTGCTCCCCGCTTATGATAACGGCGCACAATCTATTGATGTAAAGGGTGGCCTGCGTCACGATTCTTATAATCGCTTTGGCAGTGACACCACTTGGCAAATTGGCGTCGATGTTCAGCTGATAGATGCTCTCAAGCTCCGCGCCACTACAGGCACTGTATTCCGCGCTCCAACACTTGAAGATTTGTTCGATGGGCAGTTTGACAACGCTCCAACAGCGCAAGACCCATGTGCAGAGACCCCCCTGCCGGCAGGTTGTGCACAGGCATCAGTTCAAGACGACAATCAGCTACCTGCCACTATCGGCGGCAATGAAGATCTACAACCAGAGACCGGTGACACCTTTACTGCTGGTGTTGTCTGGACCCCAAGCTTTGGTGATTCAGGCGACTTGAGCATCACATTGGACTACTGGAAAATCCAGATTGAAGATGGAATCAGCTCTTACGGCGCACAATATATTCTGGACCAGTGCCACAGGAGTCAGGACGACAGTTTTTGCGCACTAATTACTCGTACTGGTGATTACGCAATTCAAGATATTCTGGATATCGACCAGAACGTAGCGGAGCAAGGGGCCGCTGGTGTCGACTTTGAAACTCGCTACACCCTGGATACTGAAATTGGTCAGTGGGAGGCATCCCTCTTGTGGACTCACCTTCTCGAACGCACCAAAGTTGCTGTTCCAGGCCTTGATGAGGAAAACCTTGAGGGCCGCTATACCGATCCAACAGCAGAAGATGGTGGTGCTTACGCAGAGAATAAGATCAATTACTCTCTGTCTTGGTATTGGAATGAGCTCAGCGTAAGCTACCGTGGTGAGTATATTAGCGCGCTGGAAGGTGATGTTAGCTTTGTTGACGATCTACCACCCGGCTACAAGCAGGATATTGATGCGCAGCTGTATCATGATCTCGTAGCTAGTTACGATTTCAGTAATGGTACCTCCATCAGTTCAGGTATCACTAATATCACAAATGAAGAGCCTCCATACATTGACATTGGTTTCAATGCTAAAACTGACCCAGCGACCTACCGTTTGTTCGGTCGCGGCTACTACTTAAGACTAAGTCATAAGTTCTAAGTCTTAAAGTGGCTTTGTCATTGAAGGGGGCCGCAATTGCGGCCCCTTTTTTTACTTGAAAGCTGGAAATTACATCCTAAAAAGGGTATTTGTATCGAGCTTGATTCAATATTTTAAGTATTAAGAATGACCACACCAAGACAAAAACTTAGTGAAATAGGCCGCCAAGCAGTCCAAACTTTTAACTGGCTGACCGTCGATCGCTGTGCAACACAAATTCTGCACCAGAATCCTAAAGACCCTGAAGGATACTTTTTAAGGGGGCTTGCCGAGAAGGCACAAGGAAAACAAGAAAAAGCCATAGAGTCTTTTGAGATCGCCGTCAAGTTAAATGAGGGGCGTTACGATGCTGCTGTTGAACTTGCAAACTTATACGCAATGAATTTGCGCAATGAAGAGGCGGCAACTGTCCTGGGCTCTTACAGTTCCCAATTGATCAACAGCCCTCGCTACTCCGATTTAGCGGCTACCATATATACTCAGATTGGGTTGATTGATCAAGCCTGGCCCTTATACCTCCAAGCAAACTCTTTGCAGCCTAATATTGAATTATTCCAGTCCAATATGGCGGCTTGCGCCGTATATTTAGGCAAAACTAGTGAAGCTAAAGCGATATACAAAAATCTCTTAAATCGCTCCCCGCACCACCAAAGGAATCATTATCATCTATCCCGCCTGGAGAGAGCTATAGATAGCAATCACATAAATGCCATGAAAGCCTCCCTGGCACAAACTCGTCTCCCCCCCCACAGAAATATCTTTATGAACTATGCTATCGGGAAAGAGTTGGAGGATCTTGAGCAATGGGAAGAAGCGTTCAATTACTATAAGTACGCAGGAGATGCTGTTGCGGCAATATCTGAATACAAAGTCACAACTGACATTGAGATTATCAACAAGATAATAAAGGTTAACAGTGAAGAATGGCTTAAAAGCTGTCTACACAAAGAAGCACAAGAAAAGAACAATGAAATTCCTATATTTATAGTTGGTCTACCTAGAACCGGAACCACGCTTACTGAGCGTATCCTTGCCAGCCATAGTAAAATTGAAAGTCTGGGCGAGACTCAATTCCTACCCGCAATAATCAAAAAAATTAGCGGTATTCAAACCAAGGAACAAATGACTAGTGATATCATTGAGGAGGCATCTAAGGTCAACCCTCAAGAAATAGCAAGTCTATATTTAAAGAATATAAAATATCGACAAGCTGGCAAGCCTTTTTTCATAGAAAAATTACCATACAATTTTCTCCTCCTCGGCTTTATATCCAAGGCATTCCCAAATGCAAAAATCATCTATCTACAGCGAGATCCAATAGATACTTGCTTTGCAATGTACAAACAGGTTTTCACCTGGGCTTATAAGTTTTCATATAAACTTGAAGACTTGGGGCTTTATTATGCTGCCCACCACAAACTATTAACACACTGGAAAAAATATCTTGGTGACAGAATTGTAGAAGTGAAATATGAAGAATTAATTTCAAATCAAAAAGAAAGAACAGAAAGAATTCTCACTTCCCTCGGTCTAAGCTTGGAAGCCAGCTGCCTGGAATTCCATAAAAACTGTTCTGCAAGTACAACGGCAAGCTCCGTTCAGGTCAGAGAAAAAATTCACAATCATTCAATAAAAAAATGGGAGAAATTTAGCGACCAACTAAAACCATTAGTAAAAGTATTAAATAATGCAAAAATTTACTAATGGTAAATAAACGATAGACCTTAAGAAAGATTCAGCAATCAATATGTATAAACCAAGTCAATTAAGTAGAGCCGCAAGATATGCGGTACACAAGAAAAACTGGAAAGCTCTTAGGGTATACATTGGAGAATTATACAAAATCTCTCCTGGAGATCCCGAAGCCATCTTCTTATCGGGAATGTATTCAAAAAATACAGGGAACTTACAAGGAGCCATTTCTGATTTCAGGAATACACTTCGTCTTGACTCACGCCGCTATGATGCAGCTATTGAGCTTGCAAACTTACTGCTGAAACTTAGCCTAAACTCAGAAGCAATTAATTTAATTAACAATTATAAGTCAAATCTAACGAATAGCCCACTTTACCTAGACATGGCTGGAGCTATATACTCCAATCTCGGACTACATCAGGAAGCCGTCGAACTTTTCGAAAAAGCAAATCAATTGCAGCCCAACACGGAGACCATTGAAGCGAATCTTGCAAGCTGCTACACCTACACAGGTGATATTGACAGGGCATACAAAATATACACAAAGCTATTGGATCAACTTCCCTTCCATCAGCGATACCATTACAAAATATCCCTCTTAAAGAAAGTCAAGGATTCAAAGCATATCAACTTAATGAAAAGCTGCCTCGCCCAAGAAAAATTACCAGACAGTAAAAATATTTTTATTTTTTACGCATTGGGGAAGGAGCTTGAAGACCTACAAGAATGGGATGAATCATTTCACTATTATAATTTGGCGGGAAATGCTGCAACAAGCGCATCAAATTACAGTGTCTCTAAAGATATAGATTTAATTGATAGCATTATTGAAATCTGCAGTCCGCAATGGCTAAAAGAAAAAACTACCCTTAATAAAGGAGAGGTAAATTTAAAAATACCAATATTTATAGTCGGGCTTCCCAGAACAGGAACAACATTAATAGATAAAATAGTTTCAAGTCATTCCAAGGTTTCCAGTGCTGACGAAACATTTTTCATGCAAAGGGCAATCCAACAATCCAGTAAAAATCTATCAACCACCGGCCTCACGTCGAGGGTAATGGCAGAGGCAGCTAAAGCAGACATTCAGGAAATCGCCAAGGCATATCTACATTCGATTGAGTACAAGCTTGACAAGAGCCCCCTGTTCACCGATAAACTTCCTGAAAACCATCTTTACCTAGGCTTTATTGCGAAAGCCTTTCCTCATGCAAAGATAATAAACTTACATAGAAACCCAATGGACTCATGCTTTGCACTTTATAAACAATCATATTTTCGCTACGCCTACAATTTTAGTGACCTTGCTGAATATTACTTAGCCTACAACAAGCTAAATCAATATTGGCATAAGGTATTAAGGGGCCGAATTATAGACGTGAGATATGAGAGTTTAGTCGCCGACCAAATAAATCAAACTAAGAGGATTTTAGAAAAATTAGGTTTAAGGTTTGAAGAGAATTGCCTGCATTTCCATAAAAATCCTTCGGCAACTGCAAGTGCAAGTGCCTCTCAGGTAAGGCAAAAGATCTACTCAGATTCCGTTAACAAGTGGAAAAAATTTTCAGCTCATCTTGGCCCACTAAAGGAGCTTTTAGAGAAAGGTGGCATAGACACCAGCCACTAAAATGCTGCCCCTAATACTGAAAATGTGCGCGATCCCAGGAAGTTATTCCTGCATCTATCGCCTCACTCGGATCTCTTCCTCGGTGAGGACCCACCTCAATATTAATCAATTATTAACTGGTCTGCCTACTCCCCTTTGCCTCCTGTGTCAGCATAGTTGTGTATGTCGCAGCACTGTAAACGCTCAGCTAGGCCCACCTTTTGATTCACTCGTAGGTCTACTTCCGTCACGCTCTGACGATTCCAGGACAACATGGCTGCAGTCAGACAAGTGTTAGGATTAATAGTCATGAGGATTCGCGAATACAAACTGTGAACTTTTGGGCGACTATATTACCAGCTACTGTTAGGATGATACATCAGTTTGCTGCACAGGCGGGTTTATATTATGGCCCAGTTAATGAGTAGTTTACCGTTTTGGCTCTGGTGTCTGTTGGGGTTTTTCGCGCTATTTTTTCTTCGTGGTCCAGTACACAGGACCATCTTCGCGCTGGCGCGCTTCTGTTATCGCGCTTTGGGATTTGTAGCCAATGCACTGGGCGTGGCAGAACAGCGCCTGGCTCGACGCAACCGAGAGATACTCCTTACGGCGGGAAGGGAGGCCGCAGAACGCCGGATAGAAAGGGAATTTGAGCGGATCACGAGTATCATACAGTGTGAATTAGCACAGTATCCAACCCTACACCGCCGGCTTGTGGAACAAATAAACGCCGTCGATGAGGACTATGCAAGCAGTGCGGAAGTGCCTCCGCAACCCTCTAACTGGGCGCGGGCTATGCGCTCGGTGGTGGAAATCCCCGCACAGGACGACGCTGTGGTGGCGGATGTGCTGGAGACGATGCATCACTCTATGCGCAGGACGGAATCCAGGGCGCTCGAGTCCTACCGGGAGTCCACCCGTGTGCGCCACCAACTGTTGAGGCGGATGTTGCCCAAATGGCGGGCAATGCTGGCAGCGCTCGAATGTATCAACAGGAATGTGGAATCGGTGATTCTGCGAGCCAAGGCGCTCGATCGTCATATGGTGAGCTACGAGGAAATTCTACATAAGAGTGACCGCAGTCTGCGTGTACTTTTGGCCTCGTCTTTTACCCGTTTTCTGATTGCCGCCCTGGCCCTTGCTGTGGCTGTAGGCGGTATACTGGTAAATTTTCAACTGATCGCCCGTCCTCTCACCGAGGTACTTGGAGGGACTGCCGTTCTCGGCGAATATGCCACTGCGGAAATTTTTACCTTTGTAGTGATTTTCATACAAGTCAGCCTTGGCCTTGTGGTGATGGAGTGTCTGCAGGTGACGCGGCTGTTTCCCTCTCTTGGCTCCCTGGCAGACAGAACACGCAAGCGTCTGCTGTGGGCCGCTCTGCTTTTGCTGTTCCTGTTTGCAGGGGTAGAGGCGAGCCTGGCGTTTTCCAGGGAGCTGTTGGTGCAGCGGGACCAGCTGCTGACTGGGGTTGTAGGGCAGGGAGTGCCAACCCTTGCAGAAGTGGGGCCACCCTGGGCAATCATCCTGGCGCAGATGGGGCTCGGCTTTCTCCTGCCGCTGATCCTGGTCTTCATGGCAATCCCTCTGGAGCAGTGTATTGTGTCAGGGCGTTCAGTCTTCGGGATGTTTCTGGTATTGCTGTTGCGGGTGCTGTCGCAATGCATACGCCTGCTTGCCAAAATCTCACTGCATTTCGGTATTTTGTGCAACCGGGCCTACGATCTGGTCATTTTCCCGCTTCTGTGGCTGCAGGGTTTTTATCAACGCTGGCGCCGCCAAAAGCGGGCGACCGCCGCTCTTGGCGGTAAAACTGTGGCGGGTCGAATCGAGGAACCCAAAGACAGCACCTTTAAGGGAGCAGTCAATAAGGCACAACCTGTGGTAAAAGAGGTATAGGTTGTGTTATGAGAGGCGCCAGTGTATTTGAAACGCGTTTACCCGCCACACCGCATCGTGAATAATTGAATCTGTTGGTACAAAATTACGGTGATTCATGTTCCTGTGGTTTGTTTTTTGCCTCATATTGATTGCGTTGCTGTTCTATGCATGTTCCGGACCGGCACCGAAATCCGCTCTATCCCTTCCTGAGGGGAAGGGACCTATGGTGATTGCCCATGGTAATGATTGTGGTAACGGGCTCTATCCCGGCAATACGCTGTTGTATTTGCACAAAATGGTGGAGCTGGGAGTTGACGGGATTGAAGTGGACCTGTGGCTGACTGCTGATGGGCGCTTGGTGCTGATGCACGATCCGGACCTGGAAGATTTTTCAAACGGCCGAGGCATTATTGGGGACTTGACTCTGGCACAGTTGCGCGAATTGAACATCGCCTATCATTGGACCCGCGATGGAAAGACCTATCCATTCCGGGACGATCCACTGGGTATTGTCACCATTGAGGAGGCGTTGCAGGCGGTGGGGGATACTTTGCTGATTCTGGAACTGAAGAGTGCTCAAGTCCGCGCTGCACAAGTGTTGAGTCGAATGTTGCAACACACCCGCAAGCACAATCAGGTGATAGTGAGTTCATTCCACCAGGGGGTAATCCGGGCGTTCAGGCGTTTGAGCCCGAATACAGCCACTGGTGCGGCGACTTATGAAGCAATACTGCTGTATATGGCCCAACTGTTCCGCGTAGAAAATCTGCTCTCGCCCCGCTACCAGACAGTGCAACTGCCCATGAGTCACTTCGGCATTGATGTGATAACCACGGGCACCCTGCGCGCGGTCCGTAGACTGGGCCTGCATCTTTCGGTGTGGACAGTGAACGGGCGAGCGGATTTGCAGCACTATATCAATTTGGGTGTGGATGCTATTGTAACCGACCGGCCGGACTTATTGATGGCTATATTGTCTGGTCGGGGCAGAATGATAGCATCAGAACTATCGAGCCAGACCCATTGAAAATGAAAACAGAGAGTTTCCTATGAAACAGATGGCAAGTTTTGCGGCGTTGGCAGTCTCACTGCTCTGCGCACCAATTTTCGCAGAAGACCGCTTTGCCAAAGTGGAAATCAGCAGTATACCGGTGGCCGGTAATGTCCATATGCTCACGGGCGCTGGCGGTAATATCGCCGTTCTGGCGGGGAGGGACGGCACCTTTATGGTGGATGATCAGTATGCACCTTTGACCGCCAAAATACAGAAGGTGGTGGCGGGCTTGGCAGATCAACCTCTGCGTTTTGTAATCAATACCCACTGGCACGGTGATCATACCGGAGGTAACGAAAACCTGGGGAAAAGTGACGCTTTAATTGTTGCTCATGAAAATGTGCGCAAGCGTTTGAGTACCGAGCAATTTATCGAAGCCTTTAAAAGTAAGGTGGCACCCTCACCCGCGGTAGCGCTCCCGGTGATTACCTTTACCGATGCGACCACATTTCACTGGAATGGCGACAAGGTCCGGGTCCAGCATGTGGGGCCTGCCCACACCGATGGGGATTCCATTGTGCATTTCACTGAGGCCAATGTCCTCCATATGGGGGATATCTACTTTAACGGTACTTATCCCTTTATCGATCTCTCTTCCGGTGGGTCGGTAGATGGCATGGTAAAAGCGATGGATATGGCCCTGGCGATGGTGGATGAACAAACCAAAATTATTCCCGGTCATGGCCCTCTGAGCGATCCTGTAGAGCTGAAGCGGCAGCGGGATATGTTGGTGAAGTTGAGAGGCCGCATACAGGAACTGATCGATAGTGGCAAAAGCCGCGAACAGGTGATTGCCGCCCAGCCCACCTTGGAATTCGATGCCCAGTATGGCCAGGGTTTTATGACCCCGGATATCTGGACTGGCATCGTTTATGATTCCCTGAAGCAGGCAAAGAGCGAGAAATCCTAGCGAAAGGTAGACCTGGAAGGCGGTTTATGATTGCGCCGATGGGATGATCGGGTCCCTCGACCCTCGGGGGGTAGGGCTGTTTCCGATAGTATGGCAAAGATAAAAAACGGCCGTATTTTAGCCTGACTCTGCTTGTAACTGTCAGCGGACCACCATAAAGGATTTAACGGGGTTATATGAATATGCACCCACAGGAGCTGCCAGTAATCATTGATGCCTGGGCGCAGCATCCCACACTTCGACATATCAATGACCCGGTTTTTGATTCCCTAAAACGCTGGACAAAAATGGGGAATCTGACTGAAGAGTTGCCTGTCGAACTGACGATCAGGCAAATGGATGCCGCCGGTATTCGCAAAAGCCTGATTTGTGCATGGGAAGCACCGGGGAAATCCATGATATCCAATGATGAGGTGGCTTCGGTTGTTAATAGTGCACCAGACCGCTTCGTTGGCATAGGGTCCGTTGATATCAGCCATCCCATGAGAGCAGTCAGGGAAATTCATCGTTGTGTAAAGGCATTGGGGTTTAAGGGCATTCGTGTATTACCCTGGCTTTGGTCCAAACCGCCGACGGATCGTTGGTTTTACCCGGTTTACACTGCTTGTTGCGAACTGGGTATCCCCTTTTGTACCCAGATTGGCCACACGGGGCCGCTAATGCCTTCGGAAGTGGGCAGGCCGATTTATCTTGATCAGGTTGCACTGGATTTCCCGGAGCTTACGATTGTGGCTGGTCATATCGGTTATCCATGGACGGAAGAAGCTATTGCCGTTGCTACCAAGCATGCAAAAGTCTACATTGATACGTCCGCTTATACTGCCAAGCGCTACCCACCTGAATTGGTACGTTATATGAAGAGCCACGGAGGTCACAAAGTGCTTTTTGGCACTAACTACCCAATGATCAGTGCCGAAAAAGCGCTACAGGATTTAGATGCCCTGGCACTGGATGAAAATACAGAGCAATTGTTTTTAACTGAGAACGCGATTCGAGTGTTTAAGCTTGAAGATTAGTCCTTTGTAATCGTATTTATGCTTGTGAAGCCTCTATCACATCAGTTATTCGGTGCTGTGTTCAACCCGGGCAGGACTCGCGAATGATGGGCGAGACATCTACGAAGGAGCGAGCCAAGCGCAGGCAGCGTTCGTACTCTCGCAGGAGTGGCAGGCCAGCATTGGAGGTTAAATCACTGCCGGTGAAGCTGCGGTGATTCTGCGACGGGAAGGAGAGATGAAAAACTGAGTCCAGGCTGGTAGTATTTTGGCACGGCGGAATTTCTTATTGGACTGTTTTAAACACCACTAATGATAAAAATTTCTGCCGTTTTTGTATCTGAATTAGTGCAAAACCTGAGTTAGCAGATCAGCACGCCGGATTACTCGTCCTGTACTGACCGCACACTCAATCTGGCAGCAAATGCGCGCAAAAACTCGCGCTGGATTTTGCTGGCCTCCCTCAGCTGTTTTTCGTTCAGCATGCCTTGCAGTTCCCGGTAGTTTCGTGCGCTGATGACCGCCAGCTGTGCGCCGATTTCCCCGCGTTGCCCGGGTGTGAGGCTGGGTTTGGTACTGTTAGCAAGGCCGTAGCTTTGTAGCAGGGATTTCTGTTTTGCAAAACTCCTCTGCATCACTGGCAGCACGACCTTTTCCTGTTCGGGGGTGAGTTGCAGGCGGAGTGTCACCCAATCTGTAAGGTCGTCATATTTTTCCCAGAAATCGGGGTTGACCTCCGGTTGTTCCTGCGCTTTAACCGGCAGGCTGGTAAAGGCGAGACCCAGGAAAAGGGTGACTTGCAGTAGGTACGGCCAGACACTGGAATGAATGATGAGCCGCATATTGACGCTCGATTGACTACTTTGGATAAAGCCTAGCAGCGGTGGCTGGCGCTGTTTTTGTGAGGGAAAGCTACTTTGCAATAAGAACAGATTCCCTTATTCCCCCAAAAGAGGTTTCAGGCCTAGTGGTAAAGCCTTCAAGGGCGAAGTTACCCGCTTTTGAGCATTTCTATTGTTCTATGCGCGGTATGGAGCCCAAGGTAGAATTCCAGGCCTGATTTATGGGTGTGGACAGGAGTGTTGAAAATGGCGGTACAGGTAGCAGTAACGGGATTTGGCGGACGCATGGGGCGGGCGCTGGCAGAGGCCTTGGCGCTTTGCGAAAAAGCCGCGCTTTCCGCTGCGGTAGTGCGTCCGGGTTCCAGCCTGGTCGGGGCGGATGCAGGGGAAGTTGTTGGCCTGGGGCGTAACGGCCTCGCGATTGTGGATAGCCTGGAAAAGGCCGATTTCGATGTACTGATCGATTTTTCTACGCCGCAAGCAACTGTGGATAACGCCATTTATTGCGCAGCTCTGGGGCGCCCCATTGCCATCGGCACCACCGGCTTTGATGCGGGGCAGAAAACTCGGCTGCTGGCCAATGCGGAAAAGGTACCGCTGTGTCTGGCCAGTAATTTTTCCACCGGGGTAAATCTGTGTTTCAAATTGCTGGAAACCGCTGCGCGGGTCCTGGGTGAGGATGCGGATATCGAAATTATGGAAGCGCATCACCGCCACAAGGTGGATGCCCCCTCCGGCACCGCCCTCAGCATGGGGGAGGTGGTGGCCGAAGCGTTGGGTCGCGATTTGGACAGGGTGGCAATCTACGGTCGCGAGGGCCACACCGGTGTGCGTGATAGGGATACCATCGGCTTTGCCACAATACGCGGTGGCGATGTCATCGGCGAACATTCGGTCATCTTTCTGTCCGAGGGTGAACGGGTAGAGATTAATCACCGCGCGAGCAGCCGTCTGGCTTTTGCTCGCGGCGCCGTGCGGGCGGCTCTTTGGCTGCTGGGCGACGGGGAGTCCGTGCGCATGCCGGGACACTATGATATGCGTGACGTGCTTGGGCTGCATTAATCCTATCCTGAACAGTTACTTTTGACGCCTGCAGGGGACTGCCTGATATTTTGTGATTTCCATTTGCCAGTCACTCTTGTGGGTGAGCCTGCCAGGGCCGAAGGGTGTTTCGCCCGATCGGTCAGTCTGTCATCCCCTTTGAGGAAGTACTCTTGGAAAAGAAGCTGATTGTCGGCAGTGAAGAGTGGTGTGGATTTCCTGCGCTCGGTATTCCGGCGATAAAGGCACGGGTGGACTCGGGAGCCAAGACGTCCTGCCTGCACGCCTACAACATCCAGACGTTTAAGCGCGATGGTGAATCCTGGGTAAGTTTTGAGGCCCATCCGTTGCAGCACCAGCGCCGTCCCTCGGTACGCTGTGAAGCACGTCTGATGGACAAGCGCCTGGTGCGCAGTTCCTCCGGTGAAAGTGAGAAACGCCCTGTGATTCGCACGGCCCTGTCGGTTGGCGGCAGTGTCTGGGACATAGAATTGACCCTGACCAACCGCGATAGCATGGGTTACCGTATGTTGCTTGGGCGGGAGGCGATGTTGGGACGCATGTTGGTGGACCCCTCGGAGTGCTACTGCCTGGGAGTGATCCCCCAGAGTCAGTTGGATGAATACTACCGCGACGAGCATCATATTGCGGGCACCGGACTGCGCATCGGCCTGCTGGCCTCGAACCCGGACCTCTACAGCAATCGCCGGATTATGGAGGCGGGGGCGGAGCGCAGTCATCGCATGACATTTCTCGATGTGCGCCAGTGTTATATGAAACTGGATGCCGATGAGCCAGAGGTACACTACCGAGATGGCCGCATCCTCAACAACCTGGATGCGGTGATTCCACGTATCCGCCCCAGCCAGACTTTTTACGGCTGTGCCCTCACACGTCATTTTGAGAGCCTGAATGTTTTTGCCCTGAATGGTTCTGCCGCCATCAGCCAGTCGCGGGACAAACTGTTCTCCCTGCAGCTTTTGCAGCAAAGCGGGCTGACTATCCCTACTTCCGGCTTTGCCAACTCCCCTGTAGATACTAACGAGCTGATCGAGATGGTGGGGGGGGCACCGCTTGTGGTCAAACTGCTGGAAGGCACCCAGGGGCGCGGCGTGGTACTGGCGGAAACCCGCAAAGCGGGGGAGTCCGTAATCAACGCTTTCAAGTCGCTGAAGGCCAACCTACTGGTACAGGAATTTATCCGCGAGGCTGAGGGCAGGGACCTGCGTCTGTTTGTGATTGACAGCCGCGTGGTGGCCTCCATCCAGCGGGAAGCCGCTCCGGGGGAATTTCGCGCCAATCTTCACCAGGGCGGCAGCGCCTCGGTGGTCAAGGTCACCCGGGAGGAGAAGCGCCTGGCGGTGAAGGCTGCAAAAGTGCTGGGGCTGAGAGTGGCAGGAGTGGATATTATCCGTTCGCGCAAGGGGCCGTTGTTGTTGGAAGTGAATTCCTCTCCCGGTTTGGAGGGGATCGAGAGTGCAACCCGCAAGGATGTGGCCGGTGCCATGATTATGTCTATCGAGAAAGCCCTGAAGTGGCGCCCGGCGATGATCGGGGAGGGCGTTCAAGGGGGTTGCGATACGGATTAGACAATGTGTGTTCCGTATCACCATTGCCGTAAAATTCCTGCATGCTATTTACTGTACATTGTCGCAAGCATTTCGTTTTTTATCGTGCGTTTTTTACAATCAGCCTGGATTGGTTCTTGGGAAATACGGATTCAATGATAAAAGGGCGAATGTACCGGCATGAAAGTAGGTTCAAAGAAAACGGTTGATTTAAGATTAAAGATTGCAGGGTGTCAGCAAAGGATCCCTGATACTATACCGGTTGGCTTGGGCACTACTCAGAAAATTCTAGGCATTACCTGTGTTTGCAGTCCCACCTTTTATAACAGAATGGAACCGGCCAGCGGATAGGCAGTTTGACATCAAATGACCCTGTATGTGAAATTCAGGTTAGGCCTAAAATAAGGCGAAAAAGTCCCAGGCAGCCTGTCCCAGAATCTGTCCTGGCCTCTGTGGGAAACTTATCATTGAGTTTCGATTGTTATGAGCTTTGATGCCATGGGAAAACCCATTTTCAGATCACTAACGGTAAGTGTTGCCGCGTTGTTACTAGGCATGGCCGCTTTTTTCTATAATTGGAACATCCACGGGGGTGGGTGGCATTACTTTAGGATCTTTCTTTTCCCTGGGAATTTGGTTCTTTCGCTGTTCACCGAAGAAATTGATTTCTGGCCCAAATTCCTGTTGCAGATGAGCGGGCAGTTTTTGGTTTCATTCTCAGCTACCTATTCTGTTCTCAAAAGCACTGCTTTCTTAAAGGCCCTGTACCATACAAGCGGTGGTAAGTAGACGCCGCACAGCCGGATGGGATAACAGGTGCTGCTGTCCCTCCATCCCCTTCCCATGACAGTCGGGCGCAACTTCGGGCAGCGGCTGCTATTTAAAGGCCTTGCGCCGGCCCGGTGAGCTAAACTTCCGGAGTGGCCGGACTTTTCTGCAAGGCGCAAGGGGGGCCGGGGAAGGTCCCTCGCCACAGGTGCTCATTGACCGAAACCGTTTGTCGGGTGGTAGCCCCGTGGGAACAGGGGCTGTTGCCCTTGTGGGCAAATGGTGCAAGCCGCAGGGATTGAAGAACCGTGAACATACACAATGCTCGCTCTTCCCACAGCCTTCTTACACGCTTTCTACTGCTGGTATCGCTGGCTGCCCCAGGCGCCCAGGCAACGGTGCAGCTCTCGGATACTCCCCTTGGACGGCGTGTGATGGTGGATTACATTGTGCATTTTGCCTACCATCTGCAGTGGCCGGTCAATGCCTTTGCCAACCGCAATGCCCCTTTCCGCGTGTGCCTGATGGGCGGAGATTCCCTTGGTGAACCCCTGCAGGAGCGCTTCAGAAACCAGCGTATCGACGGGCGCAGGGCGGAGTTTGAGAAGGTCGACCTGCAGCAGATGCTGCGCGCCCGCAAGTGCCAGATTGTCGTGCTCGGCCCAATGGCGCGCGCCAGCCTGCTCAAGCTCCTGGTGGCGCTGGAATTTTTTCCCGTCCTCACTGTAAGTGATGCCGAGCGTTTTGCTGCAACCGGCGGTATGATCGAGTTTGCCGATAGCGGTGGTGAAGTGGCCGTGCGTATGAACAAGACCATGCTGGAGAAGGCGGAGTTGAAGATGGGTACCAGCCTGTTCCGTCTCGGGCGCGAGGCCAACTGAACGGGAGCTGCCCGATTCTCTCGGCATATTTTTGCACTGGCATCCGGGCGCGGATTCGGGTAGAATCTGCGCCCGGATTTAGGTCTGTGGCGCGGGACTGGATTGTGCCGCGCAGGTCCGCGGAAAACCGGTGGTAAGCAATGGCCAGTTTGTGAGTGCCGAGTGTGGGCAAAATTTTAAAGCGGGATGAAGCTGTCAGGTTTCATCTCGCTTTTTTATGCGCGCGCCAGCCAGAGGTGCCCGCCTGTTCAAAGCCCACGGCCCGCAAGCCGCTGTGAAGATCGGAGTTCCAATTTGATTAATGCTGTACCCTCGCCGGAGACCTGTATGTCCCTCGACTTTTTGCACACGATAACGCCCGCCCTGCTGGTGCTCGCAGATGGCAGTGTCTTTGAGGGGCGCGCAATCGGGGCTCACGGCAGCTCTGTGGGCGAGGTCGTATTCAATACTTCAATGACCGGCTATCAGGAGATTCTTACCGATCCCTCCTACGCCCGCCAGATTGTTACCCTGACTTACCCGCACATCGGCAATACCGGCACCAATGGGACAGATGAAGAGTGCGCAGAAGTCTGGGCCGCAGGCCTGGTGATCCGGGATCTGCCCCTGCTTGCCAGCAGTTTTCGCAACAAGCAGTCCCTGCAGGACTACCTGCGCGAGCGCAATATTGTCGCTATCGCCGATATCGATACCCGCCGTCTGACCCGCCTTTTGCGCGACAAGGGTGCGCAGAACGGCTGTATCGTGGCAGGTGAGAATCTCGATCGCGCAAAGGCTTTGGCAAAGGCCAAAGCCTTTGCCGGCTTGAAGGGGATGGATTTGGCCAGGGTTGTGACGACCAAGGATTCCTACCCCTTTAATGCAGGGACCTGGGCCCTGGATGCCGGACACAAGGCAGCACCGCCACAACCATTCAAGGTGGTGGCCTACGACTTCGGTGTAAAGCGCAATATCCTGCGCATGCTGGTGGATCGCGGCTGCAATATTACCGTGGTACCGGCGCAGACACCCGCAGCGGAAGTGTTGGGGATGAACCCCGACGGCATCTTCCTGTCCAATGGCCCCGGTGACCCGGAACCCTGCGACTATGCGATCACTGCTATTCGTGCATTGCTTGACACGGGTATTCCCACCTATGGTATCTGCCTGGGACACCAGCTGCTCGGCCTGGCCGTGGGCGCTAAAACCTCCAAGATGAAATTTGGGCACCACGGCGGCAACCACCCGGTGCAGGATCTGCGCAGCGGCAGGGTGATGATCACTGCGCAGAACCACGGCTTTGCGGTGGATGCGGACGCCCTCCCCGAGAATGTGGAGGTAACCCATAAATCCCTCTTCGACGGCACCCTGCAGGGCATCCGCCTGACAGACAAGCCGGCCTTCAGCTTTCAGGGGCACCCGGAGGCGAGCCCAGGCCCGCACGATCTGGCACCTTTGTTCGACCAGTTTATCGATTTGATGAAAGCGCGCACCTAAGCGTGCCGCTGTCTGCAGCAGTGAGAGAACCGCCGCTTCTGCGGCGGTTTTAACAAGACACGAGTGAAAATGAGCGCAGCCGGCCATTAGCCGGTAGTAGAGCGGAAGAAAGATGCCAAAACGCACAGATATCCAAAGCATTCTGATTATCGGCGCCGGCCCAATCGTGATCGGCCAAGCCTGCGAATTTGATTACTCTGGTGCCCAGGCCTGCAAGGCGCTGCGCGAGGAGGGTTACCGGGTCATTCTGGTGAACTCCAACCCGGCCACCATCATGACCGACCCGGCCATGGCCGATGCTACCTACATCGAACCCGTGGAGTGGCGTACCCTGGCCAAGATCATTGAGCAGGAGCGCCCCGACGCCATCCTGCCCACAATGGGTGGTCAGACCGCGCTGAATTGTGCCCTGGACCTGGAAAAGCAGGGCATCCTGGAGGCCTGGGATGTGGAGCTGATCGGTGCGGACAAAGATGCCATTGAAAAGGCGGAAGACCGCGACCTGTTTGACAAGGCGATGCAGGCCATCGGCCTGGAGACGCCGCGCGCCAGGATTGTGCACTCCATGGAAGAGGCGAAGGCAGTCCCGGAAGCGTTCGGTTTCCCGGTGATTATCCGCCCGTCCTTCACTATGGGCGGCTCCGGTGGCGGTGTGGCTTACAACTGGCCCGAGTTTGAGGAGATCTGCAAGCGCGGTCTCGACCTGTCCCCCACCAATGAACTGTTGATCGACGAATCCCTGCTGGGCTGGAAAGAGTACGAGATGGAGGTGGTTCGCGATAAGCGCGACAACTGCATTATCGTGTGTTCCATCGAGAACGTCGATCCCATGGGGGTGCATACCGGTGACTCCATCACCGTGGCGCCAGCGCAGACCCTCACCGACAAGGAATACCAACTGATGCGCAACGCCTCCATCGCGGTGCTGCGCGAGATCGGCGTGGAGACCGGTGGTTCCAACGTGCAGTTCGGCGTCTGCCCGAAGACCGGCCGTATGGTGGTGATCGAGATGAATCCGCGGGTATCCCGATCCTCGGCGCTGGCCTCCAAGGCCACCGGCTTCCCGATTGCCAAGGTGGCGGCCAAGCTGGCGGTGGGTTACACCCTGGACGAACTGCAAAACGATATCACTGGAGGTGCTACACCGGCCTCCTTTGAGCCGTCCATCGACTATGTGGTGACAAAAATCCCGCGTTTCACCTTCGAGAAATTTGGTGAGGCCGACGCGCGCCTCACCACCCAGATGAAGTCCGTGGGCGAGGTCATGGCCATCGGTCGCACTTTCCAGGAGTCCCTGCAGAAAGCCCTGCGCGGCCTGGAAGTGGGCAGCTTCGGTCTGGAGAGCAAGATCGATCCCGGCGAAGATGGTGCCGAGAACCGCTTGCGCAGCGAACTCTCCGTGCCGGGTGCCGAGCGCATCTGGTACCTGGGCGATGCCTTTCGTATGGGGATGAGCGTAGAGCAGGTATACGAGCTGTCTGCTATAGATCCCTGGTTTTTGGTGCAGATCGAAGAGCTGATCAAGATCGAAGAGCCGCTCAAGTCACTGCCCACCTCGGCACTTCGTACTGAGCATATGCGTTTTCTCAAGCGCAAAGGGTTCTCCGACCGGCGCCTGGCCGATCTGCTGGGCGTAAGCCAGAAGACCGTGCGTGAACTCCGTCATAAGTTGGGTGTTTTCCCGTCTTACAAATGTGTGGACACCTGCGCCGCCGAATTTGCCACCTCCACCACCTATATGTATTCCACTTACGATGAGGAATGTGAGGTGGTGCCCTCCGACAGGAAGAAAATCATGGTGCTGGGTGGTGGCCCCAACCGTATTGGCCAGGGCATTGAATTTGACTACTGCTGTGTGCACGCGGCACTGGCTATGCGCGAGGATGGTTACGAGACCATTATGGTCAATTGTAATCCGGAGACGGTTTCCACCGACTACGACACCTCTGATCGTCTCTACTTCGAGCCGGTCACTCTGGAAGACGTGCTGGAAATTGTCGCCAAAGAGAAGCCCCAGGGTGTCATTGTACAGTTCGGTGGCCAGACTCCTCTGAACCTGGCGCGTTACCTCGCCGCCGAGGGGGTGCCCATTATCGGCACCACGCCCGAGCAGATCGATCGCGCGGAAGACCGCGAGCGCTTCCAGCAGATGATCAAGCGACTGGGCCTCAAGCAGCCGAAAAATGCCATTGTGCGCTCGGTCTCAGAAGCGATCCAGGCCGCCAAGGATGTGGGTTACCCCCTGGTGGTGCGCCCCTCCTATGTGCTGGGAGGCCGCGCCATGGAGATCGTCTACAAGGAAGATGAACTGCTCAACTACATGAAAGAAGCGGTGCAGGTTTCCGACGAGGCGCCGGTACTGCTGGACCGCTTTCTCAATGCTGCCATCGAGGTAGATATCGATGCGGTGTCCGATGGCCATGACGTTGTAATAGGCGCCATTATGCAGCACATTGAGCAGTGCGGTGTACACTCCGGTGATTCCGCCTGCTCTCTGCCGCCCTACAGCCTGCCGGTGGAGGTGCAGGACCGTATGCGCGAGGAAGTCAAAGCCATGGCGCGTGAACTGGGTGTGATAGGCCTGATGAATACCCAGCTGGCTTATCAGGATGGTGAGATTTACGTGATCGAAGTGAATCCGCGCGCCTCCCGCACGGTGCCGTTTGTCTCCAAGTGTATCGGGGTTTCCCTGGCCAAGGTCGCTGCGCGCTGTCAGGCGGGTACCAGCCTGAGAGAGCAGGGCTTTACGAAGGAAATTGTGCCGGATTACTTCTCTGTGAAAGAGTCGGTATTCCCGTTTAACAAGTTCCCGAAAGTGGACCCGATTCTCGGGCCCGAGATGAAATCCACCGGTGAGGTTATGGGGGTCGGCGCGACTTTCGCGGAGGCGTTCGATAAAGGGCTGGTGGCTGCTGGCGACCGACTGCCGATGTCGGGGCGTGTATTTATTTCTGTGCGCGACTTCGACAAACAGGACGCCGTGGGTGTCGCGCGGGACCTTGTCGCCCTGGGTTTTGAGCTGGTGGCCACTCGCGGTACTGCCAGGGTCTTGCAAGAGAGCGCCATTCCCGTTACAACCGTGAATAAGATGAGTGAAGGTCGTCCGCACATCGTGGATATGATCAAAAACGACGAGATTGCGCTGGTGGTCAATACCACCGAAGGGCGCCAGGCGATTCGCGATTCGGCGGATATCCGTCGCAGCGCGGAGAATCACCGGGTGTGTTATACCACTACCCTGACGGCCGCCCAGGCCATGGCTATGGCCATGCGTCAGGAGCAACCGCTGCAGGTGCGCCGTCTGCAGGACCTTCACCAGCGCGTAGTCAAGCTGTCTTAAATTTCTAAACCAACCTATGAGTTGCGGGCGGACCCTGTGAAGTTCCAGGGTTCGGTTCTGCAGTAACTACCATGGAGGCCCCACATTGAACCGGGTACCAATGACCGTTGAAGGCGCCGACGCATTGCGTTCAGAGCTGGAAAATCTGAAGAAAGTGGAGCGCCCTGCCGTAGTGCAGGCTATTGCGGAGGCGCGCGAACACGGCGACCTGAAGGAGAATGCCGAATACCATGCTGCACGGGAAAAGCAGGGTTTTATTGAAGGCCGCATCCAGGAAATTGAAAGTAAACTGTCTCATGCACAGGTCATAGATATTAAGTCGATTGAGCCAAGTGCCAGGGTGGTTTTCGGTAGCACGGTCACGATTATTCATTTGGATAACGACCGCGAAGTCACCTACAAGATTGTAGGTGATGATGAAGCCGATGTGAAAAAACGCAAGATCTCTGTGAACTCCCCCATTGCGCGGGCGTTGATCGGCAAAGAAGTTGGAGAGGTTGTTGTGGTACATGCGCCTTCCGGTTCGATGGAATACGAAATTGACGCCGTGGAACATTTGTGACCGGGTGTTCTTTTCAAAGCGGATTTCCACTTGGCTGAATGCCGGTCATTAACAGTCCGGTAGCCAAGTCGGTGCCAGGTTAAGCAGGGCACCTGAGTGAGATTTTCTTTTTCCGAGGCGTTTTCCGTTACGATTTTTATTGGCCACTCTCGGATGGGTCCGTTTCGGTTACAACAGAAACTGATAAGTCGAAGCCAGCCCCGCGATCGTCTTGGTCGCGGTGGGCATTTTTTCCTGCGAGGTCTATGGTGCGGACTTCGGCTCCTTTTATTATCTGTGCGAACTCTGGTGAAAGTTGCGCTGGTTTGAATGAATACCTTGTTGAATGTACGTCGTATATTCCCTCTCAAGAGGTAAAGAGAGGTTGGGCAGGAGCGCTTTGGTTTTCCTTGCCAGGCTGGTAAGGGAAACAACTGAACTGATCGGGATTAAGCAGTCACCCCCCCTTTTTTTATGCGCAATGCCTGGAAGTACGGATAACCCGGCAACCTGTCGATTGCCGGATTTGTTTGTATCATTGAATGCCTGCTGAAGCGGGTCGCGAGATACCTTGCCTCCCTGAAGGGTTATAGTTCCCGACTTTCAACATTTTGCAATTGGCTATTAACTATTGGTGTTGGTTGAGTGAAAATGAACACCTCACTCAATCTCTGGAATGGTATTTCAGGTCATTGTAATCATGGGTGCGCAAGGATTTTTCGCCGCTTCCCAGGGTGGACGCTTGAGCGGAATCAGGGTATAGATTCCCGGGAGATGCTAGGGTGTGCGCGGGAAGGCTCTGTAACCTTCAGCACAGATGAGATGATATTGCTCAATGGATGGAGAACCCGGAGCCGGTTAAGCATTTGCCCTGGGGAAAACAGCCCAGTTTTTAGAAGGAGAGTAGATTGTGATTCCCATCGTCGACCGCGCACGCGCAGAATCCATTTCGCCTATTTGGCGTATGCCTTTCCGGCCTTTTTTCTGGGGCGCTGCCCTGTGGAGTATGATCGCACTTTTGGTATGGCAACTGCAGTTGTCCGGATGGCAGCTGCCCGCGTTGCGCGGTGGGGTTGTCTGGCACTCCCATGAAATGCTGTTTGGGTTTGCAGCAGCGGTGGTGGTCGGCTTTCTCGGTACCGCCATGCAGACCTGGACCGGAATTCCCTCGCCGAAAGGGGTCCAGTTAATGAGTTTGGTGGGATTGTGGCTGCTGGCGCGTTTGGGGTATCTCTTCTCGTCGGTACCGCTGTGGATACCTGTCTGCACAGAGGTGGTGTTTTTCCTGTTGGCCGCGTTTCTGTTGGGGGCAAGGGTATTGCGTACCAGGCAGTGGCGCAATCTGTTTGTATTGCCTGCCATGCTGGCTTTTGCCGGGTTATCGGCCTGCCACTGGCTGTTGCCAGGGGCCCAGAGTCGAGTGGCATTGCTCGCCCTTTTACTGGTGACAGCCATTATTCTGGTGATTGGTGGGCGGGTGATTCCCTTTTTTACCGCGCGGCGTTTCCAAGTGCGTCCGCGTGCGCAGCTGCCCTTTGCCGAGTGGGGTACGCACATTGCCGCAATACTGCTTTTACTGTGCGTGGCTGTGGGATTGCCCCGGGAGATTTGGGCCGCACTCGCCCTGATACTTGGTGTATTGCAGCTTGTGCGTGTATTGCGCTGGCATCCCACCCGGATCTGGGCTGAACCGATGGTCTGGTCTCTGCACTTGAGCTACTGGCTTGTAGTTCTCGGCTGTTTTCTCGCCGCACTGGCCTGGAGCGGTATAGCGCCATCCTGGCACAGTCCCGCCCTGCATGCCTTTGCTGTGGGCGGTATCGGCGGATTGATTCTGTCGATGGCCAGCCGCGTGAGCCTCGGGCATACCGGTCGGGTGTTGAAGGCGCCGCGCCTGATGCCGCTGGCATTTGCAGCGCTGGCATGCTCGGCCTTGGTGCGCGTGTTCTGGGCATCTGCACCCACTGGCTTTCTTGTGGCCATCGTCACTTGGATCGTGGGGTATGCACTCTTCCTATTGTACTACACTCCGGTCCTCTTCCGGCCCCGCTGCGATGGCCACCCCGGGTAAGTCCCGGGGTGGCTTCGGGTAGCTGCCAGCTTTCTGGTTAAGCAGATATTTGGCTGCCAGTGCGCTGGGCAGGGACACCGTGCTCTTAGGGTGCTGATATGGAGGGAAAAATTCTCAGATAGTCTGTCAAAACCCAACGACATCTGGAATAGCAGTGGCACCGGGTTGCCTCGGGTGAGAATGAATGTTCCAATAGATGCCAAAGAGGGGGTAATCACGGTGGACATTGTGTAGCCGAAGGTTTGCAAGAGCGCTCGAGTGATCCACGCTTTTTGTCTGCCCCGGATAGATTTCAACCGGGTTTTACGGCTGACTTGTTAATAGCACCTGGAAACACATTAATTCGATCAGACGCTCACTTGTATTCTGGAGCGACTCAATAAACTCCTTTTCCCGATTGTTCAATTCCCAAGGCTGCGAACATGCAGATAAGAATTAAAATCTGACACAGGTTCTTTTGAAGCAGCGAAACCGTTTAATACAGATTAAAAGAAAAACAGCGTGAATAGGCTATGAAAAGAATTCTGGTAGTTTTGATTGTTATCGGGTTGACCAATTTTGCCAGCTCTGCTGAAAAGCAGCTGGTGCGCTTGGATGGCAGTACCATTTCCTCCAGTCAATTGACGGACAAAATCACCCAACTGACCAATGCGGCTCAGGTACAGGGTTTGACTGTCACAGTGTTTAACAATGGCCTGCCGGTATATTCTGAAGCGTTTGGGTTTGCCGACCTGCCAAATAAAAAACCGCTCAAAACCACCACAGAAATGTACGGCGCTTCGCTGAGTAAAGCGGTTTTTGCTGTTTTGGTAATGAAGCTGGCGGATCGGGGTATTATAGATCTGGATAAACCGCTTCAATCGTATTTGAAAGAGCCACTGTGGAAAAGCCAGAGTGATGGCGGAAATGCATGGCACAAGAATTTAGGGGATTTGCGCCAAGCACCGCGATATCGGAAAATCACCGCACGCATGTGCTTATCGCACACAACCGGGTTGCCAAACTGGCGCTGGTTTGAACCGGATCATAAACTGCGTATTCATTTCGAGCCGGGAGAGCGATACAGTTACTCTGCAGAGGGGATGGTGCTTTTACAGATTGTGCTGGAAAAGCTGACCGGAAAATCTGTGGAACAGCTGATGCGGGAAAATATTTTTGCCCCATACGGAATGGCTATGTCCAGTTATACCTGGCAACCCCGCTTTGAGCGCGATTATGCTTTGGGGCATGGGGTTGACGGCAGCACCTTTCCTCGGGATAAAGATAATGCGGCCCGTGCACCCAGTACTCTGGAAACCACCACCCAGGACTATGTGCGCTTTATGACTGCGATACTGGATGGTGATGGCACCAGTAAAATGGCTCTCGAAGAGATGTTCAGTCCGCAGATACGTATTCGCACTAAAACACAGTTCGGCCCCGGTGCAGGAGAAATCACTGATCGTGACGATGATATTCAGCTCAGCTATGGCTTGGGTTGGGGGTTGTTTCACACCAAATACGGTTGGGCGGCCTTTAAAGAGGGGCATCATGATGAGGGCTTTCAGAACTTCTCGATGATTTATCCCGAGACGGGTACGGGAGTCTTGTTGATGAGTAATAGTAACAATGCGGAAGGCATCTTCGATTATCTGCTTTCGCTAACTATTGCTGAGCATGATTTTCCGATGCACTGGGAAGGCTTTATCCCGTATGATCAAAAACCGCTTAAATAAGTGCGCTTTAGTGCATCGACAGGCGGTACCGGGTGAGATTTACTTTGCTGGTATTTACGCGGTGGAAAATTTGGCCTGTCGATAACCGCCAAACAGGCCCTTGGCATAGATCAAACCGGCTTGGTGCCTACCGATTGCGGCAGGAGATACATGGGGACTTTTTGACCGATTCAATACCATTGCCGGGTAAATTATAGTGTGATGGTGCCTTTCAAGTATTGAACCGCCTTGCCGGAAATAATGACCCGATCCTCCTTGACTTGGCAGTTTAGCAGCCCTCCCCGTTTGGATGCCTGGAACGCAGTCAGTTGGGATTTGTCCAGCTTTTCTGCCCAGTAGGGGGCCAGTCCCGTATGGATGGACCCGGTTACAGGGTCTTCCACGCCACCATTGGTGGGCCAGAAATATCTTGAGATGAAATCGTATTGTGCGGATCTGGCTGTCGCCACCACATCAAAGGGGGCGAGAGTTTTCAGTTTTGCCGAGTTCGGCTTCAGGTTGTAGATATCCTCTTCCTTCTCGTAAATCGCAAAATATGCCTGATGATTGCGCAGTATATCCGCCGGTTTAATAGATAGCCCTGCAATTAGGTCATTGGGTACATGCGTTACCGGATGCGGAGCCCGCTTGGGAAAGTGCATGGTGATATAGCCATTGTCGGCTCGGGCAACGTACATTTTCCCCACAGCCCCGGCTGAAAAGTGAACGCCCTGCAATGAGGGATTTTCGGAGAAAATCACAAAGGCCGAGGCCAGGGTGGCATGACCGCAAAAATCGATTTCAGTCACGGGGGAAAACCAGCGAATCCGGTACTCGCTGTCAGAGCACTTCAGCAGAAAGGCGGTTTCAGACAGGTTATTTTCCGCAGCGATTGATTGCATCAAATCATCCGCAAGCCATTGCTGCGTGATAATGACTGCTGCGGAGTTGCCTTTAAACAGGGTGTCGGTAAAGGCATCTACAATGGTGATTTCGAGCTGCATGGTTTGCTCCTCTTTTTCCATATCCTGTGCGTATTATTCTGTGAATAATCACTGTGCCCTGAGCGTAGTTACTGCGGTTATTGCCTTTAAGCCGGTAAAAGGGTGAGGTCAACGGTGAAGCCTGTTGATCTGCCACTGATTCTACCTGTTTCCTGATCTGTGTCAGTACCCGGTAATAGCCCTTTCTTTAAGGTCCCCTACAACTCGGCGGCTGTAGCCGAAGGTGCCAGTTGAGAAAATGGTTTGGCGGTGGACTTGCCGTCAGGGGGGACAGAAATGTTGCAAGCAGATGTCGCAATTGTTGGGGCGGGGCCTGCAGGGCTGGCGTTGGCGGTGGCACTGGCCAGACGTGATTGCCGGGTAGTATTGCTGGAGCGCCAGAGTGAGCAACATGTCCTCAGCCCGGATGATGACGGACGAGAGATTGCACTAACCCACAAATCCGTGAGGATATTGGAGAATCTGGGGGCTTGGCAGCGACTGCGCGACGATGAAATCGGCACACTGCGATCTGCACAGGTTGTGGACGGATACGCCCCGGCCAGTTTGAATTTTGGTACCCGCGGCGGCGGGCCCCTTGGGTTTATTGTATCTAATGCGACTCTCCGGCGCGTGCTCTATGAGGTGGCTCGGGAGGACCGCAAGATACAATTCTACAGCGGCTGTACAGTAACTGGGATCAGAGCTGAGGCGGGCCGGCGAGTGCTGGGCTATGGGGAGGACGGGAGTATTGCTGCAGCACTGGTAGTGGCGGCGGACAGCCGTTTTTCTGAGGTGCGGAGAATGGTGGGTATCGGTGCAGATATGCGCGACTTTGGTCGTGTGGCGATTGTCGGGCAGGTGCGCACTGAACGGGCGCACGGTGGTGTCGCGCGGGAATGTTTTCGCTATGGCTCTACCCTGGCGCTGTTGCCCCTGGCGGAGTGTCACGCCTCCTCGGCAGTGGTGACCGTGCCCGCCAGTTGCACTGAGGCGGTTATGCAGTTAAGTGATGCAGCGTTTGCCGCCTGGGTACAGGCGGAAAGTGCTTCGCAGCTTGGCGCGGTCGAGACCTGTGGCCAGCGCTACAGCTATCCACTGGTCGCCATGTATGCACACGGGTTCTATGCTGAGCGCTTTGCCTTGGTGGGGGACGCCGCTGTGGGTATGCACCCGGTGACGGCGCACGGCTTTAATCTCGGGCTTGCCGGTGCAGATACCCTGGCGCGTCAGCTGCAAGGGGTTGTCCGCCTGTATCAGCCTGCGCGGCTCGGGCGCGCACTGTCCCGCTACCAATTCCAGCACCGTCTGGAGTCTCGCCTGATTTACTCAGGGACCAATCGGGTGGTGGGCCTGTTTACCAATGATCGCCTGCCTGCGAAGTTGCTGCGCAAGGCAGTGCTGCGTGTGAGTGATCACTTTGCGCCAATTCGTCGTGCTATCGTGCACCAGCTCACGCGCTAACGAGGATTGTGGGAGCGGTGGATATAGCAAATTTGCCAGGTTTAAAGTGGCTAAAAAGAAAGAGCGGATAGCGGCAGAAGCAGGCCCGCCTGGTGTCGGGATTGGCCCTGCGCCAGTCGGTTTGTTGGCGGCCCGGCGCAGGTGGTCAACAGTGGAGAATGGCCTCTTGCGGGATTTTCTTCCTTTTCTATACTGATCTGCGGGATAGGGCGGGTGACTTCCCGCCCAGAGTAAAAACAAATGCCAATTACGGCTTGACTCACTTGGGCCGCAGCCATAGAATTCGCAGCCTCTTGAGTGGTTGGGTTAGTTAGCCCCGCCGCAGGGAAACTAAGATTGCCAGGTTTCGTTTCCTGGAGTTGTTGCGGGGTGGAGCAGCCTGGTAGCTCGTCGGGCTCATAACCCGAAGGTCGTAGGTTCAAATCCTGCCCCCGCTACCAATTTCTTCTTGATACAATGGCTTTGAATACGCATTCATTGTTGCGGGGTGGAGCAGCCTGGTAGCTCGTCGGGCTCATAACCCGAAGGTCGTAGGTTCAAATCCTGCCCCCGCTACCAATCTTGTCTTAATAAAAGGCTGTGGGTGCGTTTTCGTTGTTGCGGGGTGGAGCAGCCTGGTAGCTCGTCGGGCTCATAACCCGAAGGTCGTAGGTTCAAATCCTGCCCCCGCTACCAAATTTACATTCGCGTATACTGACTGCGCGAATGTGCGGTCAAAGCCCCGTCAGGGGCTTTTTCGTATCTGCAAAGAAAATTGCAGAGGTATTTCGAAGTGGGCCGCAGGCCCATTTTTTGTATGTGGTGACGTGGATGGCGGGCAAACGCGAATTGCTGGAAGAACTTCTGGCGCCGGTGGTGGCATCGCTGGGGTGCGAGCTTTGGGGCATTGAATACCAGACCCACGGCCGAAATGCGCTGCTGCGTATCTATATCGACTCTGAAAACGGCATTGCAGTGGAAGACTGCGAAAAAGTGAGCCGTCAGGCCAGTGCGGTGTTGGATGTGGAAGACCCCATCAGCAGCCGGTACACGCTTGAGGTCTCTTCGCCGGGACTTGACCGCCCCCTGTATACCCTGGGGCAGTATGCGCGTTTTGCCGGCGCCCAGATCGAGGTCCGCCTGCGACTGCCCCTGGCTGGCCAGCGCAAATGGCGCGGCCTGTTGGCCGGTATAGAGGGAGATGAAGTGGTGCTGCGTGTGGACAGCGAAAATGAGTATCTGTTGCCAATCGATAGTATCGAAAAGGCAAATATTATTCCCCAATTTACCAAGTAACCTGTTAGGCGCCTAAACGCAGGCGAATTTGAGGCACAGTTGCATGAACAAAGAGATCTTGCTGGTAGCCGAGGCGGTATCCAACGAGAAGGGTGTTGACCAGGAGATTATATTCCAGGCCATCGAAGCGGCACTGGCAACGGCCACGAAGAAACGCTACGACGAAGATTCAACCATAGAGGTGATCATTGACCGCCTTACCGGTGACTACGAGACTTTCCGCAGCTGGGAAGTTGTGGGTGATGACACCCTGGCCGAACTGGGTACCCAGTTCACCCTGGAGGAAGCCCATGAGAAAGATCCGCAACTGGGCGCTGGCGACCTCTATCGCGAGCAGGTGGAAAATGTAGAGTTCGGCCGCATCGCTGCACAGACCGCGAAACAGGTGATCGTGCAGAAGGTGCGCGAAGCCGAGCGCGCCAAGGTTGTGGATGAGTATCGCGACCGCGTTGGCGAAATGGTGAGCGGTACCGTCAAAAAAGTAACGCGCGACTTTATTGCCGTGGATCTCGGCAACAACGCCGAGGCACGCCTGCCCCGGGACCAGTTGGTTGGCCGTGAGATTTTCCGTTTGGGGGATCGGGTGCGTGCCATTTTGCTGGAAATCCAGCCGGAAGCCCGTGGTCCTCAGCTAATGCTGAGCCGCTCCTGCGCGGAGATGATTATCGAGCTGTTTCGCATCGAAGTGCCGGAAATCGCTGAACAGGTGATCGAGATTAAGGGCGCAGCCCGCGATCCGGGCCTGCGCGCCAAGATCGCAGTAACCACCAATGATGGCCGTATCGATCCGGTGGGCGCCTGTGTGGGTATGCGCGGTGCGCGTGTACAGGCGGTATCCAATGAGCTGTCCGGTGAACGGGTGGACATCGTGCTGTGGGATGAGAACCCGGCCCAGTTTGTCATCAACGCCATGGCACCGGCAGAAATTGAATCCATTGTTGTCGACGAAGACACCGGCGCCATGGACGTGGCGGTGGCCGAGGAAAACCTCGCCATGGCCATTGGCCGCAGCGGCCAGAATGTGCGTCTCGCCTCCGAACTGACCCAGTGGCAGATCAATGTCATGAGTTCCGATGAGTGGCAGAACAAGCAGGAGGCAGAGTCCAGTTCCATCATGCAGGTGTTTATGGACCGCCTGGATATCGACGAAGATGTGGCCACGGTGTTAGTCGACGAAGGCTTCACCTCTCTTGAGGAGGTAGCCTACGTGCCGATTGAGGAAATGCTCGAGATCGAAGGCTTTGACGAAGGCATCGCCGAAGAGCTGCGCGCCCGTGCCAAGGACTCCCTGTTAACCCAGGCACTGGCCTCAGAGGAGAAACTGGACGCTTCCGAGCCCCAGGAAGACCTGCTCACGATGGAAGGTATGGAACGCCACCTGGCGTTCCAACTGGCGAGCCGCGGCATTGCCACCATGGAAGACCTGGCGGAGCAGGCAGTGGACGATCTGCTCGATATCGATGGTCTCGACCAGGAGCGCGCCGCGGCGCTGATTATGAAAGCGCGTGAGCCCTGGTTTGCCGATGACAGCGGTGAGCAAACCTAGGTGCGAAGGCACAAGACAGACAAATAAGTAAACCCCCTCCGACCAAGTGACTTTTAGGAGAGAGAATGGCCCAAGTAACAGTTAGCGAACTCGCCAAATCGGTAGGTGCCACCGAAGACCGTCTGCTCACGCAGATGAAGGAAGCGGGTTTGTCTCACACCTCTGCGAGCGCGGTGGTGTCAGATGAGGAAAAGCAGGTCCTGCTCAACTTCCTGAAAAGCAGTCACGGGGAGCAGGGCGCCAGCCCGCGCAAGATCACGCTGAAGCGCAAGACTACCACGACGCTGAAGACCGGCTCTGGCACCGGCCGTAAGACCGTGAATGTGGAAGTGCGCAAGAAGCGTACCTACGTGAAGCGTCCCCAGGCCGATCTTGCTGCGGAAGCAAGCGAAGGCAGTGCTGCCACAGCAGAATTGGAAGCCCAGGCAATCGAGCAGGAGCGACTGCGGGTCGAGGCGGAAGCAGAAGCTGCCCGCCTTGCGGAGGAAGCACAGCGGAAAGCCGAGGCGGAGGCCAAAGCAGCTGAAACTGAAGTCAAGGCCGCCGAGCAGCCGGAAATTTCGCAAGGCACAGAGGATAACACGGCACAAAGTGTGGAGAAAAAAGCGGAGCCCGCAGCACCGATTCGCTCCAGCTATGTGGATGATATCGAAGCGATGCGTATCGCTGCAATGGAGCGCCGCAAGCAGCAGGCCAAGCAGGATAAGCTTGAGCTCGATGAGAAAAAAGCGAAAGTAGAGGCTGAGCGGCAGCGCACTGCACAAAAGAAAGTGGAAGCCTCCACCAAGGCCAAAGCTGCCAAATCCGAGAAAACTGAAGAGGTTAAACCTTCCTTGCGCCGCAAGCTGGAGGCCGCGCCACCGGGCGACGGTGATCGCACTGAGGAGCAACCGCGGAAGCGTCGCGGCCGCCGTTCCAAGTCCGGCCCGAAAAAATCCAGCAAGACCGCTCTGTTCGATCAGGCGCTGGAAGTGTTTGAAGAGAATGAAGCAGAGAAGCGCAGTACGCGCTCCCTTTCCCGACCCACCCTGAAGATTAAACCGACTCACGGTTTTAAAAGGCCCACGGTGAAGCAGGTATACGAAGTACAACTGGGCGAAATCATCACCGTAGGTGAACTGGCCAAACAGATGAATGTGAAGGCCGGCGAGTTGATCAAGCGCCTGATGAAGATGGGTGAAATGGCCACCATCAACCAGAGCCTGGATCGCGAAACCGCACAGCTGCTTGCCGAGGAAATGGGGCATTCAGTGGTCATGCGCTCCGAGAGCGAACTGGAAGAGCGTCTGGTAGCTGAATCCCAGTCACAAGAGGGTGACGATGTTTCCCGTGCTCCGGTTGTTACTGTAATGGGACACGTAGACCACGGTAAAACGTCCCTGCTGGACTACATTCGCAAAACCAAAGTGGCCTCCGGTGAAGCCGGTGGTATTACCCAACACATCGGTGCTTACCGTGTGAAAACCAGCCAGGGCGAGATCGCTTTCCTGGATACTCCCGGACACGCCGCCTTTACCGCCATGCGCGCCCGCGGCGCCCAGGCCACCGATGTGGTGATCCTGGTGGTTGCCGCTGATGACGGTGTCATGCCGCAGACTGAAGAGGCTGTTAATCACGCCCGCGCTGCCGGTGTGCCGCTGGTTGTGGCGATCAACAAGTGCGATAAGGAAGGCGCGGACCCTGATCGCGTTAAGAACGAGCTGGCGGCGAAAGACGTCATTCCAGAAGACTGGGGCGGTGATACCCAGTTTATCAATGTCTCCGCGCACACGGGCCAGGGCATTGACGATTTGTTGGAGGCCGTTTCCCTGCAAGCGGAGATTCTGGAGTTGAAAGCCAGGATCAAGGTGCCGGCCACCGGTGTGGTGGTGGAATCCCGCCTGGAAAAAGGCCGCGGTGTGGTTGCTACCTTGCTGGTGCAAAACGGCGAGCTGAAGCGCGGCGATATTATTCTGGCAGGCCAGAGTTACGGGCGCGTGCGCGCCATGACCAATGAGCACGGCAAGCAGGTGAAGGAAGCCGGCCCCTCCACGCCGGTGGAGTTGCTGGGCCTGGACTCAACTCCGAATGCCGGGGACGAATTCCTGGTGGTGGCGGACGAACGGAAGGCCCGCGAAGTGGCCGAACAACGCGCGCACAAAGAGCGCCGTGAGCGTATGCAGCGTCAGCAGGCAGCCAAACTGGAAAACATGTTTGCCGACATGGAAGCCGGCGAGCGCAAAGTGCTGCCAGTTGTCATCAAAGCCGACGTGCGCGGCTCTCTGGAAGCGATCCTGAGTGCTCTGGCGGATATCGGCAACGAAGAAGTTTCCGTTAACGTGGTATCCAGTGGTGTTGGTGGTATCGCTGAAAACGATATTAACCTGGCCCTGACCGCCGGCGCTATCGTACTGGGCTTCAATACCCGTGCCGATGTTTCTGCGCGTAAGGTCGCCGAAACCGAGGCTGTGGAGATTCGTTACTACAGCGTCATCTACAACCTGCTCGACGAAGTGAAGCAGGCTCTGTCCGGCATGCTGGAGCCGGAAATTCGTGAGGATATCGTGGGTATTGCCCAGGTGCGCGACGTATTCCGCTCTCCGAAGTTTGGCGCCATTGCCGGCTGTATGGTTACCGAGGGTACCGTGTACCGCAACAAGCCGATCCGTGTTCTGCGAGACAATGTTGTAATCTACCAGGGTGAACTGGAATCCCTGCGCCGCTTTAAGGATGATGTCCAGGAAGTGCGAAATGGTATGGAGTGTGGTATCGGGGTGAAGGACTACAACGACGTGAAGTCCGGTGACCAGATCGAAGTCTACGATATCGTCAAGGTTGCCCGCGAACTGTAAGACTTGTAGCTCGAATCACAGTGAAACCCGCCCGGCTGCTGCCGTGCGGGTTTTCCTGTCTTTGAACTGCCATCTGCTATAGGTAAAAAATGGCAAGAGAATTTCATCGTGCTGATCGCGTCGCTGATGCCATGCGTCGCGAGTTGGCACAACTGATTCAAAAGGAAGTGCGTGACCCGCGCCTGGGTATGGTGAATATCAACGATGTGGAAGTCAGTCGCGATCTGACCGTTGCCAAGGTATTTGTCACATTTGTGGGCGAGGATGACCGCAGCCAAATCAATACTTCGATGGAAGTGCTGAACAAGGCTGCGGGTTTCCTGCGCAGACTGCTGGCGCACTCGATCCAGATGCGGGCTATTCCACGCCTGCAATTCCACTACGATGAAACCTCCGTGCGAGGCCAGGCACTCTCGGCACTGATTGACAAGGCGGTGAGTTCTGATCGCGAGCACCAAGACAACAGCGACTCTAAGGAAGATTGATCCATGGGCCGCAGACCAAAATGGGGCCGACCGGTGAACGGTGTGTTGTTATTGAACAAGCCCGCTGGTATTACTGCCAACGATGCCCTACAAAAAGCCAAACGCCTTTTTTTTGCCAACCGCGCGGGGCACACCGGCGCACTGGATCCAATGGCAACCGGTGTGCTGCCAATCTGTTTCGGTGAAGCCACCAAGTTTTCCCAGTACCTGCTCAATGCCGACAAGCGCTATCGCAGCACTTTTTGCTTTGGCATGACCACTACCAGTGGCGATGCCGATGGCGATGTGCTGGAAACCAGGGATGCCTCGGATCTCACTGAGCAGGATGTGCTCAAGGCTATGGAAGGGTTCCGGGGTCTTATCAAGCAGATCCCTTCCATGTTCTCTGCCCTCAAACACAAGGGTCAGCCGCTGTACAGGTTGGCGCGCCAGGGGATTGAGGTGGAACGAGAGGCGCGCGAAGTGAAGATTTTTGAATTTGAGTTGCTGGGATTTACGCCCGGCAGCCAGCCCTGCGCCGAAGTGGAGGTGCACTGTTCCAAGGGCACCTATATTCGCAGTATTGCCGAAGACCTGGGCCACGCCCTGGGCGTCGGTGCCTATGTGGCGGCACTGCACCGCAGCGGGGCCGGCGCCTATGACGAGGCCGGCGCAATCACGCTCGATGCGCTTGCCGAGGAGCGTGGCGAAGGCAGGGCGGAAGTACTGGACTACCACCTGTTATCGGTGGACTCCCCTGCCTCTTCTCTGCCGAAACTCACCCTGCCGGATGACTCCGGCTACTATGTGCGTCAGGGACAGCCGGTAATGGATTTACAGGTCTATCGTGTCGGTGCAGAAGGTGATATGGTGCGCCTCTTCCTGGAAAGCGGTGATTTTCTGGGCGTGGGAGAGGTTACCGACGACGGGTGCGTAGCTCCGCGGCGTCTGGTAACTGGCACTTGAGTGACGGCTGCTCTATTGGTGAAAGCCGGGATGGCGCTGTGAGTGAAAGTGTCCGCGCGGGTTTGCCCGCAATAGCGATTAGCTGGTCTGTAAATATGCACGGGCCAGCCGAATCTTTTAAAGCATATTACGATGAGGTAATACGTTATGGCACTGACTGCCACTGAAAAAGCAGCCATTCTGAATGAGCACGGCCAATCCGAAGGCGACACCGGTTCCCCGGAAGTCCAGGTAGCTCTGCTGACAGCCAATATTAACAAACTACAGGGTCACTTCTCTGCGCACAAGCAGGATCACCACTCCCGTCGGGGGCTGATCCGCATGGTAAATCAGCGCCGCAAGCTGCTGGATTACCTCAAGCGCAAGGATCTGAACCGTTACGCACAGCTGATTGCCAAACTCGGCCTGCGTCGCTAAGACCCTGGAATGCCCGCCTCTGGCGGGCATTCTTTTTCATGCTTACTGAAAAGTGGCGCCTTGTCGCTTTTCAGAAGTCGCGCTGCACAGCCCCTCGGAGATTGCCGAGCTTGGGTGCGGCGCCAGCACCGGCCACCCTGGCCGGTGGCGGTACGCCCGCGTACCATCCCGGGCAAGGGGCTTGAACCTCCGCTCGGGCAACTATTGTAGGGGTTACTGGAATGGGCCAGTAACCGTAAGGAAATAGGAAAGAACTAGTGAATCCAGTAAGCAAAACCTTCCAGTACGGACAGCAACAGGTCACCATCGAGACTGGCCGTATCGCGCGCCAAGCCACCGGCGCAGCCCTGGTGACCATGGGTGAAACCGTTGTTTTGTGTACCGTTGTTGGTGCCAAAGAAGCCAAGCCTGATCAGGGCTTTTTCCCGTTGTCCGTGCATTACCAGGAAAAAGCCTATGCGGCCGGCAAGATTCCCGGTGGTTTCTTCAAGCGCGAAGGTCGCCCGTCTGAAAAAGAAACCCTGACCTCCCGCTTGATTGATCGCCCGATTCGCCCGCTGTTCCCCAAGGGCTTTATAAATGAAGTCCAGGTGATGCTCACGGTCCTGTCCGCAGAGAAGGATGTGGACCCGGATATCGCCGGTATGATCGGTACTTCCGCAGCACTGTCAGTATCCGGTATCCCCTTCGCCGGCCCGATCGGCGCTGCGCGTGTTGGCTACACCCAGCAGAATGGTTACTTGCTGAATCCGAGCTACAGTGCCCTGAAAACCTCCGAACTGGATATGGTGGTAGCAGGTACCAAAGACGCTGTACTGATGGTGGAATCCGAGGCTAAAGAGCTGCCGGAAGATATCATGTTGGGTGCGGTGCTGTACGCGCACCAGGAAATGCAGGCCATTATCAAGGTCTGTGAAGAGCTGAAGGCGGAAGCCGGGAAGCCCACCTGGGACTGGCAGCCAGAAGCGGAAAACACCGCATTGAAAGCCGCTCTGGAAGGCCAGTTTGGCGATAAGGTAGCGGAAGCTTACCGCATCACCGACAAGCAACAGCGCACCGCCCGCCTGGCCGAACTGCGCAGTGAAGCGGCAGAGACTCTGACCTTTGAAGAGGTCGATGCCGGCGCTATAAAGAGCGACTTTGGCAAGCTGGAAAAGAAAATTGTCCGTGGTGCAGTAGTGCGCGGCGAGCCGCGTATTGACGGTCGCGACACCAAGACAGTACGTCCGATTAGCGTTGAGATTGGTGTGTTGCCGAAAGGCCATGGTTCGGCACTGTTCACCCGTGGTGAAACCCAGGCCCTGGTCGTTGCCACCCTCGGTGCTACCCGTGATGCACAGATCATTGATGCTTTGGAGGGTGAGCGCAAAGACTACTTTATGCTGCACTATAACTTCCCGCCCTACTCTGTCGGTGAGACGGGTCGTGTTGGCGCTACCGGTCGCCGTGAAATCGGTCACGGCCGCCTGGCCCGTCGCGGTATTGCGGCTGTGTTGCCCGATCCGGAGAGTTTCCCGTATACCTTGCGTGTCGTTTCCGAAATCACTGAATCCAACGGTTCCAGTTCCATGGCTTCCGTTTGCGGTTCCAGTTTGGCGCTGATGGATGCGGGTGTGCCCCTGAAGGCGCCGGTGGCCGGTATTGCCATGGGCCTGGTGAAGGAAGATGAAGGCTATGCGGTGCTGACCGATATCCTCGGCGACGAGGATCATCTGGGTGATATGGACTTCAAAGTGGCCGGTACCGCCTCCGGTGTAACCGCGCTGCAAATGGATATCAAAATCGAAGGGATCACCGAAGAGATTATGGAAACCGCCCTGGAACAAGCCTTGCAGGCGCGCCTGCACATCCTTGCGGAAATGAACCGGGTGATTGAATCCTCCCGCGCCAGCGTGAATGAGAATGCGCCGCGCTATGCGACCCTGAAAATCCAGCCGGACAAAATTCGCGATGTGATTGGCAAAGGCGGTGCGACTATCCGCTCCATCACCGAAGAGACCGGTGCCTCTATCGATATCGAAGATGATGGCACTATCAAGGTCTTCGGGGAAGATGGTGAGAGCCTGGAAACCGCAGTGACCCGCATTGAGGAAATCACTGCGGAAGCCGAGATCGGGACTATCTACGAGGGCACTGTGGTGCGTATCGTGGATTTTGGTGCTTTCGTTAACTTCCTTCCGGGTAAAGACGGCCTGGTACACATCTCACAGATTGCCGATGAGCGTGTGAATGCGGTCACCGACTATCTGAGCGAGGGCCAGAAAGTGTTTGTGAAGGTGCTTGATGTTGACCAGCGCGGACGTATTAAGCTGTCCATCAAGGAAGCCAAAGCCGAGCAGACAGCCGCGGCAGAGGCGGCGGGACAGGGAACCGACAAACTGTGAGCCTGCAAAGCTGAAAAAAACCCGGCCTCGCGCCGGGTTTTTTTATGGCTTTTTTTGCGGATGAAAGGGCCGGGTCATTGTCTGTTCTCACGGATTTTCAGCTAGAATTTGGGCGAAAAGGGGAGGGTAACCGTGCACAATCTTTGGCTTTTGGACCTGATGCTCGGTCTCACTGCCCTGTTGATTGCCAATCAGTATTGGTATTTGACCCGCGCGCACTTTCAGTCGGCGGCCCTGATGATGGTTGCTGCTCTTGTCCTTATGGCTCTCGCTGCGATTGCGGGCGCCTACCGCTACGGTATAGACCCCAGTGTGACTGAACTGCACCGGGCACTCACTCGCCTTTCCGGCTTCGCCGCTCTCCTGTTAATTGGCACCGGCCTGTTTTGGGTGCGTCTGGGTTTGCGCTGGGGTACGGACAAGCGCGCGCCAGCCTATGCGGTGGTGGCAGTGGTCCTCGCATCATCGATCGGTCTCGGGGGAAGCGGCCTGATGGCGCCCCGTTCGGTAGTCGATCTGTACTCGACGCTGGGTCTGCTGTTGTGGCTGCTGGTGGCGTTACTGGAATGGGTTTCACCACGCCGACTGAGCCGTACACAGGCTTTTGTGCTGGGTGGTGGCGCTGTGCTGGTGGCCGTTAACGGACTGTTTGTCGGCACCGGTGCCACACAACTACTGGGCCTGGCGCGCACCAACTGGTTCCATCTGCTGTTGGCTCTCTCGCTGTTCTCCCTTTTGAGTGCGCGCCCCTTGTTTGGTCTGGATAAATCTGCAGGTGCGTGAGATAACAACCAAACTACAAGGTGGTTACCACTGCGGCGCCGAGCGTTTTCGTGGATTACACAGGCACAAAGACGGTGAGCCCAGGCCTGTCACTACTCCATGGGCAAAAAGTGCGCTTACCTGCACCTGATTGTGCCTACACAGAATATTGAGCTGATATGCCGGGATGTAGCCCGCAGTGGTTATACTTTTAATATCGGCGTAGCAAAACACTATTTCTGTTGTCACTGCAGTGTGAAATCTTTTTACATTCCGCATTCAACTCTGGATGGCTACAGTCTCAATACGCGCTGCCTGGATGAATGCCTGCGGGACATGCAGGGAGAGTCTTTCGACGAGCAGAACCGGGAGCAAGCTGCGGCTGAGGTGGCGCACCTGAGTATGATTGGGTAGCCCAAGCCGGCGTAACAGTTTGCAGCAGCGCGGCCAAATGGCGCTGATGCCAAGCGATTAAACACTCCCCCTGGGATGCGTGCAGTTCCGGGGAGGAATTGCAAAAGGAAGCGCATATCCGTGCAACCTGAGTATATTCATGCAACGCTGCTGGATCGAAAGGGCTCAGGGCGGGAAATGACCTGGCTTGAGGTGGAGGGTTGGCATCCTGGCCAGGGAGTGCTGTGGCTCCACTTTGATCACGCTGAGGAAGAGGTCGTGCAGTGGATAAGCACTGACAGCGGGCTGGCGCCAATCGTGGTGGAAGCTCTGCTGGCGCGGCCGATACGACCTCGCACTCTTGCAGTGGGTGACGGGCTCTTCCTGGCCCTGTGTGGGGTGGACCCAAAGCACAAGTCACGTCGGGAGGACCGGGTCTCGATCCGTGTGTGGGTCGAGGAAAATCGTGTCATCAGTATCGGCAAACGGCGCCTGCTGGCAGAGGAGGACCTGATAGCCCGTTTGGAGAGTGGCTGCGGCCCCCAGGGTACCGCCGCGCTGGTGGTTTCCCTTGCGGATTTACTCGTACTGCGCATGAGTGACCGGGTTGAGGAGTTTGAAGAGGGAGTGGATGACTTGGAGGACCAGCTTCTGGAGAGAGGGATGGGGGGCCTGGGAGTGAATCTGGTGCAGTTTCGTAAGAGGACAATTGCACTGCGCCGCTATCTGTGCCTGCAAAGAGAGGTCCTGTCGCGCATGCAGCAAGAGTCTGTACCCTGGTTCGACAAGGAGAGTCATGCATTATTGGGTGATGTCAACGAGCGCCTGCAGCGGAATATCGATGATATTGATACCGTGCGAGAGCGCGCCGCTATTGCCCAGGAGGAACTCCTGAGTCGCAATTCCGACCAGCTCAACAGCCGCATGTACGTATTGTCGATAGTCGCCGCTGTATTCCTGCCTTTGGGATTTTTGACCAGTTTGTTCGGCGTTAATGTCGGCGGTATCCCCTGGGAGGAGTCCGCCAGTGGCTTTATCGTCTTCTGTATTTTTCTGATGGTGGCCTTTGCGGGGCAAATAGCTTTTTTTCGCTGGAAAAAGTGGCTATAGCAATTCTTGTACGCGGGTGTCTGTCGCACTGTTGCAGGTAAAAATTGTAACCATTTGCTGCGAGAGGGCACTGATCATGATCCCACAGATAGCGCGTAGCCCTTTCCACTTCGGCAAGCTATTGCCACCCGTCTGAGCCCCGTGTTTCAACAAGGATTCCAAAAACCTCTCACCCCAGAAGGGGAAACTGGCCGGAGTCCTCAGCACCGGTAGGATGGCAGGTGGCCAAATGCTGTGGGATTCCGGGGGAGGCCAACGGCAAGCTCATTTGAAAATATGCGAATCGCTTGGGAAGATTCCGAGTTTGACGTCTTCCGCGTATTTGCGCAGTGCACCGGGAATATCCTCGGCTTCCACCAGAAAGTTTTTGGAGAATTTTGGGGGTTGCTCGGTGAGGCCGAGAATATCGTTGATGACCAGCACCTGGGCGTCGGTGTTGCGCCCGGCACCGATACCGATGGTGGGCATGGCAACCGATTCGGTGATGCTTTTGGCCAGGGTTGCGGGAACACACTCGAGTACCAATAGGTCGGCGCCGGCCTGATCCAGTTGGATCGCATCATCCAGGATCTGTTTGGCGTGTTCTGCATCGCGCCCCTGTACCCGGTAACCCCCCAATTTGTGTACAGACTGTGGGGTTAGCCCCAGGTGGGCACAAACCGGAATACCGCGATCAGTGAGCATCTTCACGGTTTCGGTAAGCCAGGCGCCGCCCTCAATCTTTACCATATGGGCGCCAGCCTGCATGATACGGGTGGCGTTGGCGATGGCCTGCTCTGGCGTGGCGTAGGTCATAAACGGCATGTCACCCATAATCAGGGACTTCCTGTTGCCCCGTGCCACCGCTTCCACATGGTAGATCATCTGTTCCATGGTAACCGGTACAGTGCTGTCATAACCGAGTACGGTCATCCCGAGGGAGTCCCCCACCAGCACTGCCTCGACACCACTTCTTTGGGCCATGGTGGCCATAGGTGCGTCATAGAGCGCAACGACAGTAAACTTCTCTCCCTTCTCCTTTTTTTTGCACAGGGATTGAGCAGTGACGAGCCGTTCTAATTCAAAGGATGTATACATAAGCATTAACTTCCCGGATTGTAATAGTGTCGGCCGTTGGTGACAGTGAGCATGTACTCGACCAGTTGGCGGTAATCTTCTGGGTGATTGACAAAATCGATTTCCTCACTGTTGACGATAAGTAGGGGTGCACTGTCGTAGTGGTGGAAAAACCGGGTATAGGCTTCGTTGAGGGTGGCCAGATACTCGTTGCTGATGGCGCGCTCGGCGGGGATGCCGCGGTTGCGGATCCGGGTTTGTAGCACATCGAGAGGTGCTTGCAGGTAGATAACCAGGTCCGGCCTGGGTGCTTCCAGGGTGAGATGCTGGAATACCTGCTGGTAGAGCGCGAGTTCATTCTTATCCAGGGTCACCTGGGCGAACAACTGGTCTTTTTCAATCAGGAAATCCGCTACCCGTACTGGTTCAAAGAGGTCGTTCTGGCGCAATGCCTGGATTTGCTGGGAGCGCTGCAGGAGAAAATGCAGCTGGGTCGGTAGGGCCGCGCCTCTGGAATCGCGGTAAAAACGTGCCAAAAAAGGGTTTTCCTCCGCCCGCTCCAGCAGGGTATCGTAATTGAAAGTGGCGGCCAGCTTCTTCGCAAGCGTGGTTTTACCCACGCCGATATTGCCCTCCACGGCGATAAACTTGGGCAATGGCTTGCCCGACAGGCTGAACTCACTCGGAGTGTCGCTGTTGTCGATAACCACGTATACAATTCCTATGGCTGGGGCGTCTTCCCGATGGGTTTCAGGCGCAAAAGTACTATCAAGTGGGGCGCTCAGTCGAGTACTTTTCAGGGGCTGAGGTGGTCGATCAGATTTTCTCCAAGCGGTTGTGTGGGCAATTCTGCAGCAGCTGTGCCAATGTCTCCCCTGAGGGCAGTCGCAAATTGGGTGTCAGCTCGGCTAACGGCACCAGTACAAAGTTGCGTTCGAACATGCGTGGGTGCGGCACCTGCAGGCGCAGGCTGTCTATTTGTTTTGGGCCGAACAGCAGTATATCCAGATCCAGGGTGCGGGCGCCCCAGCGCACGGATCGCTCGCGCCCGTGTGCAGCCTCAATGGCCTGCAGTTGCTCGAGCAGGGAAAGCGGACAGAGTTCTGTGTGCAGCTCTGTTACCGCATTGATGTAGTCCGGTTGCGCGCTTGGACCAAGGGGCGCGCTGCGATAGAAACCGGAGCAGCGCAGCAGTTGGCTTTGCGGGATTTCCCCCATTGCCACCAGGGCATTGCGCAGTTGTTTTTGCGGCTGCGCCAGATTGCTGCCGAGCCCAATATAGGCTGTGTCCATTACCCGGTTGTCCGGGGTTTGCGGTGGCGTCCACCACGGGAGCTGCGGCCGCGCTGATGGCCGCCGCCGTTGCGCTGTAGCTTGCGTACCATTTGCTCGCGCTGCTCTTCATCGGCCTGTTGGAACTGGGTCCACCACTGGCCAAGTCCAGCCTCAATCTCGCCGCACTCTTCGCGCAGCAACAGGAAATCGTAGGCAGCGCGAAATCGGGGGTGTTCCGCCAGGCGTTGGGCACGACTGCCACCACGCTGGGGCAGGCGGTATTGCAGGTCCCAGATTTCGCGCATGGGGATAGAGAAGCGTTTCGGGATCGCGGTGTGTGCCAACTGGGCACTTGTGATCTTTTGTGCGGCCTGGATCAGCGCCGGTACCGGTGGAATTCCCTTCTCCACCAGCTTCTGCTGTTCCGCGTTCACCGCCGGCCAGAGCAGGGCTGCATACAGGAACGCAGGGGTGACCCGCATGTCCGAGCGAATGCGCTGGTCAGTATTGCGCAGGGCTTGCCGGGTCAGTGCCAGAGCCGTCGGGCTCTGCTCGATCTGGACGGCATTGTCGGGGAACAGATGCTGCCACAATTCGTAACGTCGCAATAATTCAAAGGTGCTTTCACCCTGGCCGCTCATCAGCAGCTTGAGCATTTCGTCGAAGAGGCGGGCGGGGGCGATATTGCGCAATAGGGGCGCCAACTCCCTTAGGGGGGCCTCGGTTTTATTTTCTATGGTGAAATCCAGTTTGGCGGCGAAGCGCACCGCGCGCAGCATACGCACCGGGTCTTCCTTATAGCGCGTAACCGGTGTGCCAATCATGCGGATCAGGCGCCTGTCTATATCCTTTACACCACCGGTGTAATCGTGAATGGCGAAGCCGTTCGTGGTGTAGTAGAGGGCATTGACGGTAAAGTCCCGGCGCTTTGCATCGCTTTCCAAATCTCCGTACACATTGTCTCGAAGCAGCATCCCGTGCTCCGATTGCCTGGCGTTGTGCTCTCCACCGTCTGTGTGGTGACCGCGGAAAGTGGTCACTTCTATGACTTCGCGACCGATACGGGCGTGCAGGATACGGAAACGCCGCCCCACAATACGTGCACCCCGAAACAGTACCTTGGCCTGCTCTGGGGTGGCATCTGTGGCGATATCAAAGTCCTTGGGGTGGCCGTCGAGCATCAGGTCACGCACCCCGCCGCCGACAATAAAGGCTTGGTAACCCGCGTCCTGCAGGCGTTTCATAACCGTCAGTGCTGCGCGGCTGATGTTTTGCCGGGAGATATTGTGGTTGTTGCGGGCGATGACCCTGGGGCCTTGCTTGGCCGGCTTGCGCCAGCGCTGAATACGAGTAATCAAATTGTTGAGCATACGGCTGTCTGTCTCGACTGCTGCCATTCGTGAATGACCGGAAAAACCCTGCTGCGCTTTGGCCACACGGCAGTGGGGGCAGGCTCTGTGCCCATGCTTTTCCACCCTGGGACCCAGAGGGGTGGGGATACTGCTGCTTCTACAGCCCCGGGCTGGCCAGAGTTGAAGTACAAATTAAGGCACTAAAGTGACGCCTGTCTCCAGCGAGCTGGATGTGTGGGCGCGATTCTAACATACCCCATACAATGCGCCCGCAATCTGCGGATGTCGGGTGTTTTGATAATGAAAATAAGAATTATTACAGGCTGGAGAATCCGGGAATCCTTCCATAGCCAGCGGGATAATTTTCCCTGGCACACCAGGCGTTTGTGTATGGGGTTGCCAGGCCTTTTATGAATTGCTCTTTTTTATCCAAACTTGACCCTACGGGCAGCGCAATGTCGTTGCAAGATAAAACAGCAGGCATTCAGCTCAAGCCGGGTGTAACCGGGATCGTTAAATGAAGAAGGGGTTCGCTACCCCCGGGTACCATAGCGGTGAAGACTTCACATGTCTGCTCTGCGGGCGAGACTATCGTGTAAATGGTAAGAGATCTGAGACATGGTTTGAAAGGCCCCATGAAAGTCTGCTCACGTCGCTTGGTATTACAGGAATAACTGTGTACCTAAAGGAAAGCCGCTGATAGAAGGGAGGTGGAGGAAAACGCTTCTTGTGAGAAATGCGGTTGGCAGAACACCCTCGGAACAACTGGTGACTGCCCGACCGAATGAGAATCACTCTTATTTTCTGTATGAAGGTAGCGGCTTCCTTGCGCTCTCAATTTGCAGTCAAGCAAACACCCTATCCCAGGTACAATTCAGTCAGTTTGCAACGCGCTTTTTGTTATTCTTGATTGGGACTTATTCTTATTGTTTATTGTTGTTTTTTCGGTTTTGGTCTCTCATTGCTCTTATTGTCGACCGCCTCATTATTATTATTCTCTTTTGCCCGCTTATTGTGAGTCATTTTAGGGCTTACAACGGTCATTTATTTTTATTGTTGGCCGTTTTTAATTTTTGTATCAAGAATAAAGCACTTTATGTGCCAACTTTAAAAATATTATAAAAATCAATAAGTTATAATCTTTACATATTTTCACGGAACTTTTCTCTGGCTTGTTGCGTTACGGAAGGTGCGGCAATTGTTACTTGTGGATGGGTTGGGTAACACTTGCCCCGATCAGCCTTGGGTTGGCTGCGGCAGTAGGGGTGGGTACGGACGCTGCCGGGCGGGGAGAAGACAGGAAACCCCGAAGAAGATGGGGGAGGTCAGGCCTCGGCGACGGTGCTACGGCGGGTCCTCTTGCGTGGAATCCCCAGTTTTTGCCGCCGCTCCCACAGGCACTTGCGGCTGACACCCAATTTCTTGGCCAGTTCGGTTTCGCTCATGGTGTCCTGGTGCTCGATAACAAAGCGGGCGAAATAATCTTCCAGGGACAGGTCCTCGCGGGGGTCTGTATGCAAGCTGCGAGGACGCGTTGAGCTTCTGGCCTCTTCCACGGGTACCAGGTCGAGATCAATATCCAGAATTTTATGATCGATTTCTTCACTGCTGCTGTCGGTGAGGATCACCGCGCGCTGGATCGCGTTCTCCAGTTCCCGCACATTGCCGGGCCAGGCGTAAGTGGTGACCGCCTGGATGGCCTCAGGGGACAGGCGCAGGAGCGGGCGCTCTATTTTTTTGCAAAATTTTTCCAGCAGGTGCTCAGCCAGTGCCAGAATGTCCCGACCGCGCTCCCGCAGGGGGGCGAGGGTCATCTGTACCACGTTGATGCGATAGTAGAGATCTTCACGAAATTTGCGTTCTGCCGCCAGCTGGCGCAGGTTGCGGTGCGTGGCAGCTACCAGTCGCACATTCACCTTGCGCGATTCAATCGCGCCGATGGGGCGCACTTCGCCCTCCTGAATCACTCGCAGCAGGCGCGCCTGGGCCTCCAGGGGGAGTTCGCCGATTTCATCGAGGAATAAGGTGCCGCCATCTGCGGCAGCTACCAGCCCTTCGCGGGCGCTCTGTGCCCCGGTAAAAGCGCCTTTTTCATAACCGAACAGTTCCGATTCGATCAGGGTCTCGGGGATGGCGGCACAGTTCACCGATATCAGTGGTTTGCCGACACGGTGACTCTCCTCGTGGATGGCGCGGGCAACCAGCTCCTTACCGGTACCCGTTTCACCGTGTACCAGTACTGTGGCATCGGTAGGTGCCACTTTGTGGATGCGGCCATACAGCTCGCGCATTATCCGGCTGTTACCGATCATTCCGGCGATGGAGCCGGTACTCTCTTTCTCCGCCGGGGCCTGGATGCGGCTCTGCTCGGCTTTGCCGATTACCCGGCGTATGGTGGTGATCATCTCATCGTGATCGAAGGGCTTGGCGATGTAGTCCGCAGCCCCCATACGCATCGAGTCCACGGCGGACCTGAGGCTGGCGTAGCTGGTCATGATCAGCACGGGGATATCGCCGGCGGGTTTGAGTAAATCGGTGCCGGGTGCACCGGGGAGGCGCAGGTCTGAGATGATCAGGTCCACCGTGTTCAGGCGATACTTACTGAGTGCTTCGCGAACGGAACCCGCCTCACTGACCTTGTAGCGGTGCCGCTCCAGAAGCTTGCGCAGCGCCGTTCGAATAATGGCTTCATCTTCGACGATCAGGATGTGGCTCATGTGTTACGCCTGGTTACAAAATACTCAGGAAGCGCCTAGTTTTACCTGTGCGCCGTTTCTATGCAACTCAAAAACTGAGAATCGAGCTATATTTGCACAAAATTTAATCGTTTTGGGCCTCCTTCCTTACCCAGCCAGCGGTAGCTGCACGATAAATTTTGCACCGCGTCTACTTTCCTTGTTGGCCGGACTGACCAGTTCCAACTGTCCACCATGTTCCTCGATAATGCTGTACACCATCGCCAATCCCAGCCCGGTGCCCTCTCCGGGCTCCTTGGTGGTGAAGAAGGGCTCGAGGATGCGCTCCCGGTGCTTTGGGGAGATCCCCGGGCCGTCATCGGTAACCGAAACACAGGCGCTACCCTTGCAGATATGGCCTTCAATGCGGATATGGCCTCCGTCGGGGCTGGCGTCACGCGCGTTGCTGAGCAGGTTGATAAATACCTGGATCAGACGCTGGTTGTCGCCGGGAGCAATCAGGTCTTCTGGCACTGTGTTATCGAAGCGCACCTCAGTCTTGTCCCGCTGCAGCGACAACAGCTGTACCGCCTCCTGCACACAGGCGTACAGATCCACCGGTGCCCGTTCACTCTCCTGGCTACCGCTGTGGGAGAAGTTGACCAGTGAGTGCACAATACGGCTGATGCGCTGGGTCTGGCTGAGAATCTGGTCGGCGGTCTCCAGGACCTCCGGATTGTCGCAGTCGAACTGGAGATTCTGTGCCAGGCAGGCGATACCGGTGACCGGATTGCCCACCTCGTGGGCGACACCCGCGGCAAGGCGGCCGACCGAGGCGAGGCGTTCGCTGTGCATCAGCTCCTGCTCCAGAACCTGTGTCTCGGTAATATCTTCCAACAACAGCATCTGGGCATCACCGCGCTCGTTGTGGGTGCGGTTGTTGCGGTCGCGCTTCTGCCGGGTCTTGTGCAGATTGAGCCAGTGGCTGATGCCTCCCAGGTTGACCTGCTGCTTGAAGCGGCTGGCATTGGCGGACTGGGCGAACTCTGTCAACAGACCGCGCCAGGGTTCGGTCAGGTAATCCAGTTTGGAGCCGACCACTCCGCTGGCGGTGATGCCGGTGAGATCCTGCATGGCGTAGTTCCACAGCAATATCTCGCCGTCGCGACCGAGTGAGCAGGCAGCCATGGGCAATTCTTCGAGCATCTGGCGGTGGTACAGGCGCAGATTGTTGAGTTCTGCAGCGAGTCCGGTGAGTTGGTGTTTGTAGCGCCCCAGGCGCGTCTCGATCAGGTGAATATCCTTATTGGCTGGTTGATCACTGTTTTTGAAGGGGAAGTGGCGGTCGATAATCTGCCCGGCCAGCACCCGCCCGAGCAGCCCTGAGAGGTTCGCTTCCAGCCGGTTGCGCAGCTGACGCAGGGCGTAGGGGCGCCGCTCATCGTCCGGCAGGTTGAGTTGGCTGAGGGCGCGTTTGACCTCCAGGCTGGCGGTGGCTGCGCCCAGGCTTTCCGCTAGGCGCAGGCGGAAGTCCGTGGCGGATTCCACGTCCAGCCCCAGGCGCAGGGCCTGGGCGATGGTGTCATCGCTGCATAGGTCGGCAGCGTACTGCTCCAGGCTGCCGGTGCGGGTAAACAGCGACAGGCAGACGAACAGCAGTATGTTGGCACCCAGTGACAGGGTGGTGATCTGGGTCCATATAGACATCCCCAGGGGCATCCGTATTGACGTGCCGGGGAGGGTGATACCATTCAGGTCGAGGATCGACGGCAGCATCAGGCCGCAGCCCCAAATCAGCATGCCTGCGAGCAGACCGCCAATAAACCCGCGACGATTGCCCCTCGGCCAGTGGATAACCGCAAAGATACCCGGCAGGAACTGCAGGGAACCGATAAACGCCAGCAGGGCCAGATCCGACAGGGACAATCGATTGTTCAGCAGCAGGTAAAAAGCAAAGCCGGCAACGAATAACGCGGCAATCAGGGTGCGGCGCAGCCACACCAGTTGCCGGTACATATTGTCTTCGGAATGCCAGCGGGTGCCCGGCAGCAGCCAGTGGTTCATCACCATGGTGGAGAGTGCCAGGGTGATCATGATCAGTGCGCCGGTGGCGGCGGAAAGACCGCCGATAAACGCGAGCGCGGTGAGCAGTGCGGAGCCGCTGGTGCGGGGTACCGCCAGGGAGAAATACTGTACGGGCTCGGCCACGCCCAGGGCAAAGCCCGCCCACATGATTGGGAAGATCGGCAGTGCCATCAGCAGCAAAAACAGCGGGAAGCCCCAGCTGGCAGTGCGCAGAGCCTGCCTTGTTGGGTGCTCGGCGACACTCAGATAGAAGATGTGCGGCATGGCCACAGCCGTGGCAATAAATACCAGCAGCAGCGTGTGCGAAGAGCCTTGTTCGATGGGGGTGTAGAGCCGCTGCTGCATATCACTGTTTTCCAGCAACCACTGGTCGAGGCCGGAGAAGCCGCCGAATACACCGAACACCGCATAGCCCCCAACGGCGGTAAGGGCAACCAGCTTAACCAGGGATTCCAGTGCCATGGCACTGGCCAGCCCCTCACCGCGCTCGCGGGTGGCACCGTACATACTGGTGAACACTGCGAGCAATACACAGTAAAGGAAGGCGATCAGGTTTTTGCTGGACACGTCGCTGTCCGGCAGTGCCAGTACGGTAGCGCTGTCATGGGACAGCAGTGCCAGGGTTTCCGACACCGCCTGGATCTGCAGGGCCACCAGGGGCATCAGAGCCAACAGCATAAACAGTGTGGTGAGGATGCCCGCCTGGCGACTGTGGTAGCGAAATACCAGCAGGTCCGCGGGAGAGTACAGCTGGTAACGTTGGGCCAGTCGCGCCAGGGGTTCCAGGGCCACCGGGGCGAACAGGAACATGGCGCCGGTGCCCAGGTAGTAGGCCAGCACGCCGTAGCCGTATTGCCAGGCCAAATCGACAATGCCGTAGAAGGTCCAGGCGGACAGGGAGACCCCCAGGGAGAGCACGTATACCACAGGGTGGCGCACCCAGCGCGACGGCATCCAGCCTTTGGACGCGGCGAAGGCGACAAAGAACAGGATGGCGATATAGGCGACACCCACAAAAGCGATATGGGCTATCTCAAAGCTCATTCGACTTGCGCCTCCACTGGATAAAAATCGCCAGTAGGATCAGGACAAACCAGAGGATAAAGGGCCGGTACCAAGCTCCGAAGGGGTTGATCATCCAGGTAAAAATGGTGGGGGAAAACACATAGCCCACCAGCACGAGCAGGATTAACAGAGTGCGGTTGCTCATAAGTCGCTTTGGAAACCCGCTTTGCAGTAAAAATATTCAGTTGCCAGGCCAGGTAGTTGTGCGCAGGGGTAAACCGGCTGTTGCCTGGGGCCGAGCATGACTGGCATAAAAAGGGTAATTGTCAACGCAATTCAGTGCAATTGCCGGTTGTGCCTATCGACCTGGTGGCGCTGCCAGTGGGTTGCGGCCCAGTTGAGAATTGTTTCCGGCATCTCCTGCGCCAGGGACGCGGGCACATGAAAGCCGAGAAATGCCAGCGCGGTACAGAGATTGCCAGCTGCATTGGCGTTATCGACAGCCGGGGCGCGATTTTGTTTGCTCAATTTCTGCCGGCCTCCCGGCCCCATCACCAGGGGCAGGTGTCCGAATACTGGTGGCGCAGCGGAGAGTGCCCCGAACAGGCGTATCTGCGCGCCGGTGGTCTCGAGTAGGTCCGCACCGCGTACCACATGGGTGATGCCCAGAGAGATATCGTCAACCACCACGGCTAATTGATAGGCGTAGAGGCCGTCGCGGCGTTTGAGGAGGGTATCGTCTCGGATATACTGGCGCTGCTCCCCGTGCCAGATATCCAAGAAAAGCTCCTCGCCGCCGGCACAGACCAGGCGCAGGGCACAGGTGCCCTTGCCGGGGTTTACGGTGCGGCAGCGGCTGTTGTTGTGCCCGCCGCTCTGGCGAATCTGGTTGCGCGAGCAGTAGCAGGGGTACAACAGGCCCTGTTTGCGCAACTGCTGCAGGGTATCCTCATAGAGTGGGGTGCGTTTACTTTGCCACTTAACAGTACCGTGCCAATGCAAGCCGTGGGCCTCCAGGGCGCTCAGAATGCGCGCGGCTGCGCCCGGGGCTTCGCGCGGGGGGTCCAGGTCCTCCATACGCAGCAGCCAGTGACCGCCGTGGGCTCTGGCATCGAGGAAGCTGCCGAGTGCGCACACCAGCGAGCCGAAATGCAGGGGGCCGCTGGGTGAGGGCGCAAAACGGCCAATATAGGGCTTAGCACTTTCCAAGGTGATTGGCGGTGGTCCCACAGACGGCCCTTTCGCGCCGGGCTACCTCGGGCGCTTCGGGCTGTTACCGGTTGGAAATCAGCCGGAAATCTGCCGTTCCTTGATTTCCGCCAGGGTTTTGCAGTCCACGCATAAGGTGGCGGTGGGGCGAGCCTCCAGGCGGCGGATACCAATCTCAACCCCGCAGGCTTCGCAATAGCCGTAGTCCTCCTGATCGATCAACTCCAGGGTGGCATCGATTTTCTTGATCAGCTTGCGTTCGCGGTCGCGGGTACGAAGCTCGAGGCTGAATTCCTCCTCCTGACTGGCACGGTCGGCGGGATCGGGAAAGTTGGCAGCCTCATCTTTCATATGGGAAACGGTGCGGTCCACTTCCGCCATGAGTTCGGCCTTCCAGGCCAACAGCAAGTTGCGAAAATGCGCCTGCTGCTTCTCATTCATGTACTCCTCGCCCTTGACCTCGTGGTAGGGCTCAAAGCCGTGCAGAGAATCGGCGCTCGCAGCAGTTTTGGGCATAGTCGGTGCCTCTCTTTCTATACGGGCCCCCGATAATGGGGGCGATACCACCAAATTCAATCTAGCCTAGACCGGAAACCTGTTGGGTGATGCTTTTATCACCAGCCAAAACGGTTGTGGTGGCAGGCTAATCCTTGCCCCGGTTGCCGATACCCCTCGGTGACCGGGAGCGTGGAAGCTATCAAATCTGCGCGATTCGCGCTACAAATAGTTGTCTGCTATTTTGCGGCGTTCAAAAGTACCAAAAGGCTTGGCCCGTGAAGTTTACCCCCCCGCTACAAAAGGCAACCCTGTTGCGTCGCTACAAGCGTTTCCTTGCCGATGTAGCGTCACCGGAGGGAGAGGTTTTCACCATTCACTGCCCAAATACCGGCTCCATGAAGAATTGCTGGATTGAGGGGGGCGTCTGCTGGTACTCGGATTCCGGCAACCCCAAGCGCAAGTATCGCCATACGCTGGAGATCAGCACCACGCCAGAGGGGGCACTGGCTGGGGTGAATACAGCACGCGCCAACGCGCTGGTGGAAGAGGCTATTCGCGCCGGCATCGTCAGCGAACTGCAAGGCTACGAGTCCCTGCGCAGAGAGGTGCGCTACGGCGAGGAGAACAGCCGGATTGATTTTCTCTTGTCCGGCTGTGACGGCGATTGTTATGTCGAGGTGAAAAATGTCACCCTGGCGGAGGCGCGCCGGGGTTTCTTTCCCGATGCAGTCAGCGCCCGGGGCGCCAAGCACTTGCGCGAGTTACAGAAGCTGGCCGGTAGCGGCGTGCGCGCGGTGCTTTTCTATTGCGTGCAGCACAATGGCATTGACAGTGTGGAGGTCGCGCGGGAAATTGATCCGGGCTATGCAGAGGCCCTCCATAGTGCAGTGTCCACAGGGGTACAAGTACTCGCCTACAAGGCGCGACTGAGTGCCGAGGAGATAGTTTTGGCGGAGAGGCTGCCGTTTGCCTGAGTGCCTCTCGGGGCTGCCTTACTCCGGCAGCAGGACATAGAGCCCGTCCTGGGCATACTCGACCGGTATGGGGGTCAGTGCATCGCCGCTACAGGGGCCGGCAATGCACTCACCGGTTTCAATCAGGAACAGGGCGCCGTGGGACGCACACTGGATCAGTGCGCCGTCTGGATCGAGAAACTGGTCTTCCTGCCAGTCGAGATTAATGCCTCTGTGCGGGCAGGTATTGCTGTAAACATAAATCTCACCTCCTTTCATCACCGCGAACACATTGTCAGTGCCGGTGGTATTGTCGCCGAGAGAGAAGCCCCTGGATTGCCCTTCGCTCAATGTATCGTAGCGGCACAGGAAGTATTTCTGCATAAATGTCCGACTCTTGGGGGTGGTTGTTCCTTGTGAAACGATTCGCCAATGGGAATTTCCTGCGCACAGGCTGTGTGTGCCGTTACTGGGGCGCGGCGAGTGTAATGGCGGTGTAGCGTATAATCCCATCGCGCATGATACCCAGGGTGACCTCATCCCCGGCGCGGTGTTTTTCCAGTGCGTTGAGCAGGTCGTCGTAACTGCGAATGGCTTGACGCTCCACTTCCACTATCACATCCCCCAGTTGCCAGCCGCCCTGGCGAGTGCGGTGGATACCGCGCAGGCCCGCTTTTTCCGCAGGCATCCCCGGCGCTGTTCGCAATATCGCCACACCCTCGAATCCGTAGCGGTTGCGCCATTGGTCGGGCGCGGACTCAATGCCGAGAATCGGGCGTACCAGGCGGCCGTGTTTGATCAGTTCCGGTACAATTTTCTTGACCGTATCTACCGGAATGGCGAAGCCGATACCCACGCTGGTGCCACTGGGGCTGTAGATGGCGGTGTTGACACCGATCAGACGGCCGAGGGAATCCAGCAGCGGGCCGCCGGAATTTCCCGGATTGATGGCGGCGTCGGTCTGAATCACGTTGCGGATGGTGCGGTTGTTGGCCGCCTCAATTTCGCGCCCCAGGGCGCTGACCACACCGGTTGTCAGGGTGGTATCGAGGCCAAAGGGATTGCCGATGGCGAGTACCTTGCGCCCCACCGACAGGTTGCTGGACGTACCTGCCACCAGTGGTTTCAACAGTGCTCTGGGGGCCTCGATCTCCAGTACGGCCAGGTCTTTTTCCGGCGTTGACCCCACCAGTTTTGCCGGCCATTCGCTGCGGTCCTGCAGGGTGATGGTCACCTTGCGCGCACCCTCGATCACATGGAAATTGGTGACCACGTGACCGTGTTCATCCCAGATAAAGCCGCTGCCGGCGCCTTTGGGCACTGTGTGCAGCCGCAGGGTTCTGCGATCGCGCACCAGGGTTTCATTGGTGACATACACCACCGAGGGGCTGGCGAAATTGAACACCTGCATGGTGTTGCGCTCGTCATCGGTGGCAAACTCCTGTACTTCCTCTGCAAACAGCACGGTAGCGGTACAGAGCAGTAGCGTGGAGAGAAGCGTTATTAGTGTGTTCAGCGGTGTCATGGATGGCAATGTTGCTTTGGAGTCGGGTTGGTAAGTTTACCGTGCCCGCGGCAGAGGCGGGAAGATACGGCTTATACAGTGCCTGCTCCCGCGGTTGCTTTGTCCTAACCGGTGGACCCTGTGGGCCAAAGCCTTGACAGGCACTGGGGGAGGGGATTGCCCCCAGGTGCCGGGTATGGCTTTTTACACGAGGCTATTTACGGAAGTTTTTCAGCGCGAGGATGCGATCGGTCAGGGGCGGGTGCGTGGCCATCAGCGCGCCCATATTGCCGAAGATACCGAAGGCCTTCATATTGCCTGGCAGCGGTTCCTCCTGGCCCCGCTCCGATTCCACCTTGAGGGTCTCCAGGGCGGCGATCATGGCGTTGGGGCTGGCCAGGGTGGCACCGGCATGATCCGCCCTGTATTCCCGGCGACGGCTGAACCAGGCCACAACCATCATGGCGAAAAAGCCGAATACAATATCCATCACGATGGAAGTGATAAAGTAGCCGATACCCAGGCCCTGTTCATTGCGCAGTATCACCCGGTCTACAAAGAAACCCACCAGGCGCGCAAAGAACATGACAAATGTATTCACCACCCCCTGGATCAGTGCCAGGGTCACCATATCGCCGTTGGCCACATGACCGATTTCGTGTCCGATCACAGCCCGCGCCTCTTCGCGCCCAAAGCGCTGTAACAGTCCGGCACTGACCGATACCAAAGCGTTGTTGCGGTTCCAGCCGGTGGCGAAGGCATTGGCCTGGGGCATGGGGAATATGCCCACATCCGGCATGCCGATACCGGCTTTGCGCGAGAGTTCCCGCACGGTTTCCACCAACCACTGCTCATCGGCGCTGCGCGGTTCCGTGATCACCTGGGTACGGGTACTCCTACGTGCGATGGTCTTGGAGAGCAACAGCGAAATAAAAGAGCCACCAAAGCCGAATAGGCCACACAGGAGCAGCAGGGCACTCAGGTTCAGGTCCACCCCGTTGGCCTGAAGGATGCCCCCGATACCGAAGATATTGAAAATAATGCCAACCAGGACCAAAACAGCCAAATTGGTCAGCAAGAATAGCCCAATGCGCAACATCGGCGCTCTCCTTCTAAGTTATCCAAGGGAAGTTTAGATAGCACCGGGTTGGGCGTATACCCACCGTGGGACAAACTGACCCGGGCCCCCTAAAATACACGCAACTCTACCCAGTTGCGCCAGCTTTTCAAGGGCACAATCCATTAGACCGAGGGTGGCCCACTGACTGACAGGGCGAATGGACTCTGGGCTGTCTGTTAAACTATTCGGGATTTTGCGTGGCGAGCAGCCGGTCAACTTCGCTGGTCAGTTGCTGCTTTAGGTTGGGGTCCAGGTCATTCCAGTGTACGTCCATCAGCGCGCCCTGCAGGGCGTAGAGCATGACTCTGGAAGCGTTGATACCGCGGTTGCGAATACTGATAAATGCCTCTACCGGACCTATGCGGTGCAGGTCGTCGTAGGAGCGGATACCGATAGAGTGCAGAATATTGACAGAGGCCAGGCCCAGGTTCTTCAGTTTCAGTAGTTCTGATTGGCTCGGATGCATTCAGTTTTCCCTACTAGGTTTAACGTCCAGGTAATGCGATTACTCCTTCAATCGCGCGACTGAACTTAACATAATTCAACGGTCCGCCAATAAACATTATTGCCGACGCACAGCGGGCAGCGTCTGTTGTACTCCCCGGCAAAGCCTGGCGGACCCGCATATTTCGGCACGCTCTTTGGTAAAGTAGGCAGCGGGGTGTGTTTACTTTAGCCCGCAATGCAAAAATTGGCTGCTACGGAACACTAATGTTAGACGTATCTCTTCGGCGTATCCTCTTCGGTCTCGGTGATACGCATGTCATCCTCGATCCCGAATCCGACCAGCTGCTGCACCCCGAGGCCCTGGTGGCTTTTCAGCGCCTGTGCAGGGATGCCCAGGATGCGGGTTTCGCCCCCAGGGTTGTCTCCGGTTTCCGCGACTTCAAGCGCCAGCGCATTATCTGGAACGGCAAAGCTCAGGGATTGCGGCCAGTACTCGACAGCCGTGGGGTAGCCTTGGAAATTTCCCGCCTGACGCCGCGGGATCTGGTATTTGCCATCCTGCGCTGGTCGGCACTGCCCGGTGCTTCCCGACACCACTGGGGTACGGATTTCGACGTTATCGATGCTGCTGCGGTACCCGAAGATTATCGCCCGCAACTGACACCGCAGGAAGCGGCCGGCGATGGTGTTTTTGGCCCCTTCCATCGATGGCTGGATGCGCGTATTGCCTCAGGCCGGAGTTACGGCCTGTTTCGCCCTTACGCCGAGGACAACGGCGGCATAGCCTCAGAGCGCTGGCATCTCAGCTATGCACCGCGCGCCTGGGAACTGCAACAACTACTCACGCTTGAGCGCTTGGATGAACAGCTGCGTCGCAGCAATCTGGCCCTGTGTGATACGGTGTGTGAGCAGCTCCTGGAAATCTATACGCGCTTTATATGGGTCCCGGATCACTGTTACCCCAAATTTTCGCAGCGTTGAGGATAGGGGTGTTTATCGTCTGATCCACCGGTTCTGACAACCGGGAGCGATGGTTGAAAGTGCCCACTATTCCTGCCAAGCTCCAAGCTGTGCTGGCAAAAGGCCCTGACATACTCTCTGTTACAGCCTATGGGACATCGTGGAATAGTGGATACAAAAGGCGAGAAGCTTATTATCGACAGCCAGACAAATCCTCGTGATGTGTGGGGCTCCATGCGCGCCGAGGCCGCTGTAGCGGCCAGTGGCGAGCCAATTCTGGCGAGCTATTTCCACAATACCATTTTGCGCCACCGGTCTCTCGAGCACGCCATTGCCGACCAGCTTGCCACTATCTTGAACCACAATGCCCTGACCGCCGCTTCCCTGCAGGAAGTGATTGCCGCAGCCCTGGAGAGCGATCCCGATATTGCCCGCTGCATGCTCGCTGATATTTGTGCCTGGTACGATCGGGACCCGGCTTGTAACCAGTACCTGATCCCCTTCCTTTACTTCAAGGGGTTTCACGCCCTGCAGTCGCACCGGATTGCCCACTGGCTCTGGCAGCAGGGGCGCACCACCCTGTCTCTGTATTTCCAGAGCCGGGTATCGGAGCAGCTCGCTGTGGATATCCACCCGGCGGCGACATTTGGCAGCGGTATTATGATTGACCACGCTTCCGGTCTGGTGGTGGGGGAAACCTGTGTGGTGGGGGACGACGTTTCCATACTGCACTCGGTCACGCTGGGCGGCAGTGGTCGCGGCTCTGGGGATCGCCACCCGAAAATCGGTCGCGGGGTGATGATCGGCGCGGGTGCCAAGGTGCTGGGGCCGGTACGGGTGGGGTCTGATGTTAAAATTGCCGCCGGCAGCCTGGTGTTGCAGGATGTACCGGATCACACCACGGTGGCGGGGGTACCGGCGCGCCAGGTTGGTGGCCGAACCGGGGATGCCCCTGCCTTTAGCATGGATCAGACCCTGGACCCAGATGCATAACAGAGAGATCAAAGGATGTCAGAACCCACCTATAGCCTGATCTTTCGCGGTGACCTGCTTGATGGATTTACCGCCAATGACGTAAAAGCCAATATGGCCCGCCTTTTCAAGATTCAGGCACAGTCTGTTGAAAATTTGTTTAGTGGGCGCCCGTTAATCTTAAAAAAAGGGCTCAGCCGCGGCCATGCCGAGCAGTTCCAGGTTACCCTTGGCAAAATCGGCGCGCAGGTGAGCATCAGAAATGAATGCAGCGGCGAAACTATCCAGGCTGTGCCCGCAACCAAGCCACAACCCGCTGACGGGCTGAACGCCTCCGCTGTGGTGGTGCCCAACTGGACGCTCGCACCAATGGAGGGGAATCTGATCAGGGATCAAGAGCGCAGGCAGGTGGTGCCGGTGCAGGTTTCTGTGGAGCATATCAGCCTGCGTGCGGCAGAGGGCTTCCTGCTCGATGAGATGGAGCGGGACCGGGGCGAGGTCGTGCCGGTGCAGGTTCCGCAGTGGGAGGTCAATTGAGTAATTCTGATGAGGCGCTCTTACCCTGGCGGGTTGCAAATCAATACCGGTCAGTGGCCGGTATTGATGTCTTTATCCCCGCGGTAGTTTGCCAGAGCAATCAGCAGCGGCGCGCTTAGCCTTCTTCCAGGTAGCGCTCGCGAGAGGCCAGCACTTCTCTGCGCGCGGCTTCCCCATCGGCCCAGCCTTCCACTTTCACCCACTTGCCGGGTTCCAGCGTCTTGTAGTTCTCAAAGTAGTGTTCGATCTGCTTGATCAGTAGCTCCGGCAGGTCGCCAATTTCCTGAACATGGTCGTACAGCTTGGTCAGTTTGCTGTGGGGTACGGCCAACAGTTTGGCGTCAACACCGGATTCGTCGGTCATATTCAGCACGCCGATCACGCGAGAGCGGATTACGGCGCCAACCATGACCGGATAGGGTGCGACCACCAGCACGTCCAGGGGATCTCCGTCTTCAGACAAAGTCTGGGGTATATAGCCGTAGTTGGCCGGGTAGAACATCGGAGTGGCCACAAAGCGGTCTACAAAAACTGCGTCGGAATCCTTGTCAACCTCGTATTTTATCGGGTCGTGGTTGGCAGGGATCTCAATGATTACGTTGATATCGTTGGGCAGGTCCACACCTGCGGGAATTTTGTCGAAGCTCATCGCTGGTCCTGACTGGATAAAAGGAAAACTTTTGAGCGCGGATTATATACGCTGGCCAACCAGGCGGAAAGCCGCGACCTTCTGGTAACGCTTTGGCGTCGAAGGCGTTTGGCGGGTCTATCCTGTAATGCATTGATAACAACAGCGGGGCAGAGCGGTCATGGTAAAAGCTCGGGAGGTTAAAACCGTACAAGAGGCCCGCGCTATTGTGGAGGAGCGCGGTCTCAGTCATGTTAAAGTGGGCCTTTTCGATATCGACGGGGTATTGCGCGGCAAGTATATGAGCCGCGACAAGTTTTTTTCCGCACTGGCTAAGGGCTTTTCATTTTGCGATGTGGTTCTGGGCTGGGACGTGAAGGACCAGCTCTACGATAACGTTCGTTACACCGGCTGGCATACGGGCTACCCGGATGCGCCAGTACGTATCCTGCCCCACAGTTGTCGCGATATTCCTTTCGAGGACACTATGCTGCTGTTTTTGGCCGAATTTGACGGTCGCGCCCAGGCAGTGTGTCCGCGCGCACTTCTGCGCCGTGTGGTGGAACGCTGCAAAGCCATGGGGTTTGCGCCTTTTGCGGCGCTGGAGTACGAGTTCTTCCTATTTGACGAAACGCCCGAATCGGTGCGCAGCAAGGGCTTTCGCAACCTCAAACCCTTCACTCCGGACTGGTTTGGCTATTCGGTACTGCGCAACTCGGTACACTCGGGGCTCTACCGGGAGATTCTCGACCTGGGTGAGCGTATGGATTTCCCGCTGGAAGGACTGCATACAGAGACGGGCCCTGGGGTTTTGGAAGCGGCCATCGCTGTGGATAGTGCCGAGGCGGCAGCAGACAAGGCCGCTCTCTTTAAAACCTTTATAAAGGTGCTAGCCCAGCGCATGGGCCTGATGGCGACTTTTATGTCCCGCTGGTCCAGCCACTATCCCGGACAGAGTGGCCATATTCATTTATCCCTGCGCGATAACGACAGCGGGGAATCCGCATTTGTCGACTCGCACCAGGCTCAGGGGATGAGCGAGACCATGTGCCAGTTCCTCGCCGGGCAGCAGCGCCTGATGCCGGAATTTCTGGCACTGCTCGCCCCCACAATAAACAGTTACCGTCGCCTGGTACCCGGTTTCTGGGCACCCACCGGTGCCAATTGGGGCGTGGAAAACCGCACCGCCGCCCTGCGCGCCATTCCGGGAAATAGCCAGTCCCAGCGTATTGAATACCGGCTGGGTGCCGCTGATGCCAACCCTTATCTGGCCCTGGCCGCTGCCCTGGGCTCCGGCCTTTACGGCATCATGCAGCAGTGGCAGCCCAGTGACCCCATTACTGGCAATGCCTATGCGCTGGCCCCGCAGGCCCAGCAGGCACTACCCAATACCCTATGGGATTCAGCGCAGAAACTGAAAAGTTCGCAGGCCGCGCGTGAGTTGTTCGGCTGCGATTTTATCGAACACTTTGCCGCAAGCCGGGAGTGGGAGGAGCGTGAGTACCGGCGTCATGTGAGTGACTGGGAACTGGACAGGTATTTCGAAATCATCTGACCCAAAATAGTTATATTTACCCTATATCCGGCGGTCAGCCCGGTTCCAGGTCAATGCCAAGCAGAAAAATTCCCGCCGACAGTGTTTGGGTGGTCATGCGCTGGTCAGGGGGGTCTATCACAGGACAAAATAAAAAAGGAACTTTTCAAGCATGCATTATCTGCAATGTATTTCACCGGTTGATAACAGTGTGTACCTGGAGCGGGCCCTGGCTGGCGAGGCGGAAATTCGTGTGGCCCTGGACAGGGCCGCGTCTGCCCAGCGGGCCTGGCGGCTGACACCAATAGTCGAACGTATTGCCGTGGTGCATCGGGCGGTGGAATTTTTCTGTGATCGCAAGAAGCGCCTTGGCGAGGAACTCTGCTGGATGATGGGACGCCCCATTCGTTACTCAGGGGGAGAGATTGACGGTTTTGCCAAACGCGCCTGCGCCATGGCAGATATTGCCGAAGCGGCTTTGGCAGATATCCCATTGCCGTTCAAGCCGGGTTTTTCCCGCTTTATCCGTCGCGACCCCCTGGGTATTTCCCTGGTAATTGCCCCCTGGAATTATCCCTATTTAACCGCGGTCAACGCGGTGGTGCCCTCACTACTGGCAGGCAATGCGGTTATCTTAAAGCACTCCGCACAAACCCCTCTCTGTGCCGAGCGTATGGTGGAGGCCTTTCGAGAGGCGGGGCTTCCCTACGGTGTCTTCCAATATCTGCATCTCGATCATCCCTGTACCCAGCGGCTGGCATGCGCCGGCGAAATCCAGCATATCGCCTTTACCGGCTCTGTAGATGGCGGTGTGGCTATAGAGCGCAGTGTGGCTGGCCGTTTTGTTCAGCTGGGTTTGGAGTTGGGTGGCAAGGATCCCGCTTATGTGCGCGCGGATGCCGATCTGCAGTCGGCGGTTGAGTCAATAGTGGATGGTGCTTACTTTAATTCCGGGCAGTCTTGCTGCGGAATTGAACGAGCCTATGTCCACGAGCAGCTATTCGACGAATTTGTCGAGTGTGCGGTCGCCATCATACGTCAATATCGTCTCGGGCGCCCGCAAGAACCACAGACCACGCTGGGGCCATTGGTGTGCGCAGCTGCAGCCGACAGGGTGCGGGTACAAATCGACGAGGCGGTGGCAGAGGGGGCTCTGGCGCACCTGCAAACTGGCGATTTCTCAATGGATCGGCGCGGCACTCAGTATATGGCACCGCAGTTACTCACCGGAGTGCGGCATAAAATGCGTGTCATGCGTGAGGAATCTTTTGGGCCGGTGCTGGGGGTGCAAAAAGTGCATGACGATGGCGAGGCGCTGGAACTGATGAACAACAGCCAGTTCGGTCTTTCTGCTGCGATATTCAGTCGCGATGAAGAGGCTGCCTTAATGATCGGAGATCACCTGGAAACAGGTACGGTTTTTCTGAATAGGTGTGACTATCTGGATCCGGAACTGGCCTGGAGCGGGGTAAAACAGTCGGGCAGGGGGTGTACTCTGTCCTGTATCGGTTTCGAGCAGTTGACTCGGCCCAAGTCTTTTCATTTTAAAATTGGCGAATAGGAAGGGCCGTTTTCTGTGAGATGGTAGGGTTGTGGGCGTATTGGAGCAGTTTTTTTGCCCTCCCTGAATCTGAAGGCTGGGGAATGTTGCTTAAGAACAGGACGTTATACACTCCAAGCAGTGGCTTTTTTTGTTCAGGGGGAAAGCAGTGAATCAGGTGTGCTTCCCCCCTGCCTTACTAGTAAGCAGGTTGAGCACGCATCTGACCTGACCCGATCGCTCAGGCCCAATGTGCCGGCAGGCAGTTGATTGCTATTGGGCAGTTATTTGCAAATTTTCAGGATCTGAGAAGCCGAGCGAGGGTGATGTGGATCAATACTGGGTAAAATGGAATTATCCCACTGCTATTTGGGTAGGGCCTGGCAGGGTGGCAGAACTTGCCAAGGCCTGTGCAGAACTTGGAGTAATGCACCCCCTGCTGGTCACTGACCCCATCCTCGCCGAGCTGCCCCTGATTGAGCGTGTACTCATTCCCTGCAGTGACAGTGGTCTGAGCCTTGAAATTTTCTCAGCGATCAAGGGCAACCCCAACAGCGATAATATTGAGTGTGGTGTTGAGCTGTTGCGGGAAAAGAAGTGCGATGGGGTGATAGCTTTTGGCGGTGGCTCCGCTATAGACGCCGGTAAAGCCATTGCCCTGATGGCCGGGCAGAGCCGACCGATTTGGGATTTCGAGGATGTTGGTGAAAACTACAGGCGTGTAGATACCAATGGCATGCTGCCGGTGATAGCGGTACCCACGACTGCGGGGACTGGCTCGGAAGTGGGGCGGGTGGCGGTCATCACCGATGAAAAGGCGCATATCAAACGCCTGATTTTTCATCCGGAACTCCTGCCGGATATTGTGATTCTGGATGCGGAGTTGACTCTGAGCCTGCCGCCCGGGATCACCGCGGCCACGGGAATGGATGCACTGTCCCATCATCTCGAGTCCTACTGTTCACCCATGTACCACCCCATGGCGGAGGGTATCGCTCTGGAGGGGATGCGCCTGGTCAAGGAATACCTGCCACGGGCCTATACGATTGGTACAGATTTGGCAGCGCGCCAGCAGATGCTGGTGGCCGCCAGTATGGGCGCTACCGCCTTCCAGCGCGGGTTGGGTGCGATCCATGCCCTGGCACATCCGCTCGGTGCCCTTCATGACAAACACCATGGTTTGCTCAACGCGGTGTTGATACCCTATGTACTGGTGGCCAATCGCCCGGCGATTGAGGCGCCTATGGCGCGTTTGGCGCGCTATCTGCAACTTGTCGGCAAGACGGCCTCTGCCAGTGGGTTTGAGTCAGTGCTTACCTGGATCCTCGGGTTGCGCAAACAGTTGGGGATTCCCCATAATCTCGCTGACATCGGCATAGATACCGTCAATGCCAATAAAATAGCTCAGATGGCCGCCGCAGATCCCTCCGCCACCAGCAATCCCATGTCGTTTGGTGCAGGGGAGTATCGCGAAATTTTTCTGCGCGCCTGCGCAGGCACTGTCAAACTGTAAGAGTTTCCTCCTCTGCATCGACAGAAGAGTATCGATCAACCGGACCTATCATCAGGATACAACTATGCGCGGTATCTTTGCCTTTTTCATGCTTCTGGCTGCCACGCTTGGCAGCGCCCAGGAATCCTCCAATATCCGCACCGCCGTCTTTGCCGGCGGTTGCTTCTGGTGTATGGAACCCCCCTACGACAAGGTCAATGGTGTACTTGAAACCACATCCGGCTACAGCGGTGGCCATGTGAAGAACCCGACCTACGAACAGGTCTCTGCGGGGGGTACCGGTCACGCCGAGGTGATACAGATAAAATATGATGCCAATAAAGTCAGTTATTCCGATTTGCTCACGATCTTTTGGCATAATATTGATCCTTTCGATGCCGGTGGCCAGTTCTGTGACCGGGGAGATCAGTACCGTAGTGAAATCTTTTACAGTAATGAGCAGGAAAGGGAGTTGGCGGAAGCGAGCAAGAAAAAGGTGGAGGCGGAGTTGGATAAAACAGTGGCGACCCAGATAAAACCGGCCAGTACCTTTTATCCCGCTGAGGCCTACCACCAGAACTACTACCAGCGCAATCCCCTGCGCTACAAGTATTACCGCTTCCGCTGTGGACGGGATCAGCGTTTGGAGGAAGTTTGGGGATAACGCACAGGTTGGATGTGGCGGTTATGCAGTTCGGTCCAACAAGCCTTAATGGGTTTACTCCCCTTGAGAAATCTGTGCAGCTGCGTGTAATGGTGTGTCTTTTATGCTTCCCCCTGGCCTGCCGCTGGCGGTGGAGGTCTCTGAGGGGGAAGCCAGCAAGGTGCTGGGTTGCCGGGTAGCAAAGAGCACAATAGCTTCTGGTCTTGGTGCCGATAGCGGGACTAGGGGCTTTGTATTCTCTTTCTCTGTCTGGTGAGAGGAGGTTCTTTCCTTCCGACCCGGGAATATTTATCCTTCACAAGGTATTTTGCCGAAAGTGAAGAACTATGACCCTGAGTGAATCTATTGTCGCTGGTATTTTTTTACTGGTCATTTTTTCCCTGATTTTTACCCGTATCCGCCCCTCTCAGGTGTTCGCTTCGGCTGCTGTTGTCTGTTTTCTGACCGGCCTGGTGCCCGCAGAATCCGTCCTGCAAAAGGCGGTAAATCCCGGCCTGGTCACCTTGGTAGTGCTTCTTCTAATCTCCCTAGGGCTGGAGAAAGCCCGTTGGCTACGCAGTATCTCAGATGGGTTGATTGGCGGTTCACTGAGAGGCAGTTTACTTAAGTTGACCAGCGCAACCGCCCTCAGTTCTGCGTTCTTAAATAACACCGCAGTAGTTGCCGCGCTGGCTTCCAGTGTCAAGGCGCAGAGACGCCACCCGCCCGCCAAACTGCTATTGCCACTCTCCTATGCGGCAATCCTCGGCGGTACACTGACACTGATTGGTACCTCCACAAACCTGATTGTGAACAGCTTTGTGCTGGACCGGGGCATGCCCGCGCTGGATTTCTTCGCTTTCCTGCCCGTAGGGGCTTGTGCAACCGTTATTGGACTTATCGTATTACTGATTGCCAATCGCTTGTTGTCCGAAGGGCCGGTCGATGAGGAGACGTTTGCACATTACCTGTTGGAGGCCGAAGTGGCTGCCAACTCTCCTCTGGATGGCCGCAGTGTTGAGCAAAACAAGTTGCGCCGGTTGGAGACGCTCTACCTGATTGAGATAGTGCGCGGCGGGCAGACGATCAGCCCGGTAGCACCTACAGAAGTGCTGCGCAACGGCGACAAGCTGATCTTCAGTGGGGATATTCGCGACCTCGAACGACTGAAGGATATAGAGGGCTTGCGCTTGTTCGCCTTTGAGGACGAGGCGCTGCATCTAGATTTGACCGAGGTGGTGCTCACCCCAGGTTCCAGTATTATCGGTGAGTCCTTGAAGAGTTGTCAGTTCCGCACACGATTCGATGCTGCGGTGGTGGCCATGCGCCGCGGTGGTGACCGCATTTCCGGAAAGCTTGGTGAAATTTCGCTCCAGGCAGGCGATGCGCTGCTTCTGGCGGTGGGGCAGGATTTCAAACATCACCGTAATATTGACAAGAACTTCTACGTAATCAGTGGCTCAGAGGTGCAGAGGCAGTTGTCCTGGCGGGACAGTTGGCTGCTCGGGGCAGGCTTCGCATTGGTGGTGGCAGGTGCGGCTTTGGGGGTGTTTTCCCTGCTGAAAGGGCTTGTGGTTTTACTGGGCTGCATGATTGGTCTAAATATAGTCTCCAGCTCTGAATTGCAGCGGAGATTTCCGTTCCAGATCTGGATTATTATTGCCAGTGCCCTGGTGTTGGCCGAAGCTTTTTCCGCGAGTGGTTTGGCAGATACTCTGGTAGGAGGAATGCGTGATACCCTTGAGGATGCAGGCCCCTCTGTGGGTTTGATCGCTATCTTTCTCTTGACGCTGTTGTTGACCGAGTTGATGACAAATAACGCTGCCGCAGCCTTGGTGTTTCCATTGGCATGGGGTCTTGCAGAGGGCTTTGGCGTTAGTTGGATGCCCTTTGTAATGGCAGTGGCCTATGGTGCGAGTGCCAGTTTTTTAACGCCATTCGGTTATCAGACCCATTTGATCGTGCAAAACCTCGGCGGTTACCATTTGCGGGATTTTATGCGCTCCGGATTGCCTTTAACGATTGCCTATAGCCTGACGGTATTAACACTTTTACCTCTGGTGTTTCCCTTCCACCATTGAGGTAATTTCCCTGCGAAAGTGTACGGAGTTCACGCTCTCATTGGGTGAGTGGACTGTATTTGTGAACGTTTGTTAAGCTGATAAATGAATACCTGCAATACAGGTTGGACGGCCTTCCTGTTGAAGGCTGTATTTTTGTTCGTGTCCTATCACTTTTTCTTTACGGGCTGTCCAGGTTTGTTTGACATTAGAGTCAAGCTTTCCGTGCTGTTCAATCGCTGTTTCTAATATGCCGCGTAATTTGTTGGGGTAATTATAGTTAGAGGATGCGTGCCAGACTGTGTCCGATGACGATATCTTCCTTTGCCGTACGCGCTTTAAAGGTTATTTGTGTGCAGGAGTGGTCAGGATATTTATATACAAACGCGAAAAGTAATTTGATAAGGGAGGGTTAGACGATAATTTTTTATTTGTGAGAGTTATCTTATAGCACGATGCTTTTAGAAGGGATCGTTTTTAGTAATTTGTTATTAAAGTGTTCTGGCTGCCAGTGCAATGATCCGTTAAAGTGGAATCTCTTCACTTGACGCTGATATGTGTGCAGCGTGTGTTGGAGTATGGCCAGGGAGTAGACTGGCGTCTAAGACAATTATAGAGAACTAACAGGGTAGTTATATGAAAGAAAATAAGAGGCGCCGGTTAACCGCCTGTGGCGCGCCATCACTGTTGGCAATATCCATTGCCGCATTGTCAAGTCCCGCTATTGCACAGGAAGCCCTTCTCGAGGAAGTCATTACCATCGGTACCCGCGTGGAAGGACGCTCTGCCATTGATTCCGCTGCGCCCATTGATATCGTATCCGGTGAGGCGTTTGTCAATCAGGGGGATGGGGATCTCAACAACCTGCTGCGCAATCTTGTGCCCTCTTACAACGTCAATACAATGCCGATTTCGGATGCGGCTTCCATTGTGCGCCCGGCAAACCTGCGTGGCTTGCCGTCGGATAGTACCCTGGTGCTGGTGAACGGTAAGCGCCGGCATCGCGCCGCTGTGATTTCCTTTCTCGGCAATGGTGTCTCCGATGGCGCTCAGGGGCCGGATATCTCCTCTATCCCTGCGATCGCCCTGAAGCAGGTTGAGGTGTTGCGCGATGGCGCCGCCGCCCAGTACGGCTCTGATGCGATCGCCGGGGTGATCAACTTTCAGCTGAAGGATGCGGCCGAGGGTGGCGCGGTGGAAGTGAAGCATGCAACCACCAACGCGGGGGATGGTGACCAGAGTATGGTGGCCGCGAATGTTGGTCTGCCATTGACCGGCGATGGTTTCGTGAATTTCAGCATGGAATATCGCGAACAGGATGCCACCAGTCGCAGTGTACAGCGTGATGACGCAGCGCAGCTGATTGAGAATGGTAATAGTTTTGTCGCCAGTCCGGCGCAAATCTGGGGCCAGCCGGAAGTGGAGGATGACACCAAGTTCTTTGTCAACAGTGCCATTGAACTGAGCGATGCCGTTGAGCTTTATGCTTTTGGTAACTATGCCAGCCGCTCTACCGACGGGGGGTTTTATTTCCGTAACCCTGAAACTCGCGAAGGGGTTTTTGCTACCAAGGTTTTACGAGATGAAGATGGAGATGGGGTTCCTGAAGAAATACTCGTGCCTTTAATAGGGGATCTCGATGCGAGTAATGGCATCGACGATTGCGCGGGCTTCACTGTTGCAGAGGCGCACGATAGTAATGAATGTTTCTCCTTTGTAGAAATGTTTCCCGGTGGATTTACCCCCCGTTTTGGCGGAGAGCTGGAGGATTACTCCATGGTCTTCGGCCTGCGCGGTGAGCTTGCCAATGGTATCGGCTACGATGTCAGTGCCAGCAGGGGCCATAACCGGGTGGATTTTAATATCTATAACACCGTGAATGCGTCGCTGGGGCCGGATTCGCCCACTGCGTTTAGCCCCGGTAGCTATGCTCAAAATGAAACGAATTTTAATATCGACCTGAGCAAGACGACCGAGTTCGCTGGCATGCCTCTGTATTTGGCCGGTGGTTTCGAGTGGCGCGAAGAGGAGTTCCAGGTAAAAATGGGCGATAGGGCCTCTTGGGAAGTGGGCCCGCTGACCGAGCAGGGTTTTCTGATCGGTTCCAACGGTTTCTCCGGGTTTGGGCCGGAAGTGGCCGGTGCTTTCGAGCGGGACAATATCGCGCTTTACTCTGATTCCGAATTGCAGGCCACCGATAACCTGCGCTTTGGCGCCGCCCTGCGCTGGGAGGATTTCTCTGATTTCGGCAGCACCTTTAACTTCAAGCTGTCAGGGCACTATGTTGTCAGTGATATGCTGGCGCTGCGTTCTACTCTCAGTACCGGTTTCCGCGCGCCAACGCCCGGCCAGTCCAATATCAGCAATGTGACGACAGCTTTTACGGATGGCAAGCTGCAAAACCTGGGCACCATTCCCCCCACAAACCCGATCGCGGTCCTCAAAGGCGGCAAGCAGTTACAGCCGGAGGAGTCCGGGAGCTTTACCCTGGGGGCGATTGTCGCGGCAGGTGACTGGGATGTTACCCTCGACTACTTCCTGATTGCGGTTAGTGATCGTCTTAGTCAGTCCGCAGAGCAAGAGCTCAGTGACGAAGAACGCGCCCAGTTGGTGGCGGAGGGCATCAGTGGAGCCGATTCTCTCAACTTTTTCCGTTTCTATACCAATGACTTTGATACCAAAACCCAGGGAATCGACTTGGTGGCCACTTATCCCTTGGGAGATGCTACCGATTTGAGTTTCGCCATGAACTGGAAGGATACCGAGGTTACGGATTTCAACCCGGAGACCATGGATGACAAGCGCATCAGGCAACTGGAAGATGGCCTGCCAAATCTGCGTGGTAATGCAACGATCACCCATGCTGGAGACGGCTGGCGTGGCCTGGTGCGCCTGAATTACTACGGCAGCTATTGGGAGGCGCATCTGGATGATAAAGACTTTCCCCTTACTGCTGGAGAGGAGTGGACGGTGGACCTTGAGGGGGCCTATGATTTCAGCGAATCCCTGTCTCTGATTGCCGGTGCCGAGAATTTGTTGAACAATTATCCCGATAAAAATCCCTGGGCGGGTGTGGCCGGTGCCGAGTACCCGGAAACCGCTCCCATGGGCTTTAACGGCGCACTCTATTATGTGCGCGCACAATGGGATTTCTAAGGCGTCGCAAGTCAGCCTCCCGGTAAATTGCTTTTGTAGGCTCAGCCAGTTCACTGGTTGAGCCTCCCAAGTTGAGGGGGCAAACGACGCGCTTTGATTACTCCGGCAATCAAACTGGTATTTCACAACTTGTTTGATTGCCGCTTTTGAAAAGTCCGCGCAAATGGGCGGGAATGCATGAATTCAAGCAAATTGCACCGGTCCTGAACCGGTGACGACATGTTTTTGTGTCGCGTTTCGGTGGGCTACATGTCCCACAGGGAGTTGGTGGCCATGGAGAGTGTGATGCGTTCCTTGTCTTGTATTTGCTTTAGATCCTCGAAGACTTCCTTCACCTCCATGGATTCTATCGCACCGTAAACGGCTTCGTAGAGACCGGAGAAATAGCGGTCCACTTCCCGCCCCATATTGTTGATTTCCCTGATGGTGGGGGGATCGCTCAAGGGCAGATGGCGAATAAAGTCCTGTGCGCTCTCTTCATGGGTGTATTGCAGCCAGGTCTGCATGACTTTTTGTTGCGCTACTGCGCCATAGTTGGAGAGGTTTCTCGCCATACGCTGTTCGTGTTCCAGCATATGTCTCAATAGAAGCCCCGTTCGGTAGTCCTCTGATTTATTCAGCAGATCCTGGTAGAATTCCGCCATATCCAGATGGAATTTTTCTGCGTCTTTTATAATCTCGAATGCCTGCTTGAAGGTTTTCATAAGCTTGCCCTTTGCTCGCTGGTGGCTTTTTATTGGGCAGGAAAAACAGGTCGTGTGCTTTTGCAGCCATACCCTTATGTATCGTTATAGTGCATTTATCCAGTTGATCAAGAGTTGTGGAAATATCCCAAACAGCAGCAGGATCGCGGTTAATACAACCAGCAGCCATTGGCCGGATACTGCAATTTGTACGCTGCCGGTGGATTCCGCGGTAAGCGTGGGGTCGCGCTGTACCATGGTTAACAGCAGTCTCAGGTAGTAGAAAAGACCCAGCGCGCTGCCGATCACAACAGCTGCCAGAAGTACCCACAGCTGTCCCTCCACACCGGCGGTGAATATATAGAATTTGCCGATAAAGCCGATGGTCAGGGGGATGCCTGCAAGGGACAGTAACATGGCCGCGAGGCAGCTGGCGAGCCAGGGTGAGCGCCACAACAATCCGCGGTAAAAGTCCCTATGGTAGGGGTTGTCGGCATCGGACGGTGGACTTTCCGGATATTCCCCCTTGAGAATCCTGTCTTCGACGGAATCCGCTACCAGGCCAACCACGGCAAAAGCGCCCAGTGTCGTGATGATATAGGCCACCAGATAATAGATAACGGCTTCGGTTCCGAAGGTGCTCTTGCCGATGATAAAGGCTACCACCAGATAGCCGATATGGGCGATGGAGGAGTAGGCCAGGAGTCGCTTGATATTGGTTTGCATCAGCGCCAACAGGTTGCCGACCAGCATACTTGCGATGGCCGCGATGGAAAGCAGGTTGATCAAAACGGGACTTCCATAAAGGTCCAGGGTGTTAAAGAAGCGCAGCAGGAATCCGATTACTGCGCCTTTGCTCACAGTGGCAATAAGGGCGGTTGTCGGTGTCGGAGCGCCCTGGTAAACATCAGGTGTCCAGATATGAAATGGTACCAGCGATAGTTTAAAAGCGACCGAGATTAAAAACAGGGTGATTCCTGTGGCAAACAGCGCAGAGGTCTGTGCCAGTTCCGGCATAAGAGCAGCGATACCACTGAAGTCCAGCGCGCCGCCTGCGCTGTAGACCAGTGCAATACCAAACAGGCCGAGCGCTGTGGAAAGCGCGGATAACAACAGGTACTTGATCGCCGATTCCAGCGACTGCGCCTGCTCTCGCGCAGGAGATAAATCGCCGGTGACCGCGAAGCCGAGCATGGGGTAAAGTGCCAGGCTGATCAGTTCGAGGCCCAGGAAGAAGGTGGCGAAATGGCTGGCGCAAACGAGCGTGGTTGTACCCAACATCGCCAGTAGCAGCAGTATGTAGAATTCTTCCGGGTAACTGCCGGGGTTTCTCTCCGGGTTGCAGCGCAGGCGCAGGTAGCTATAGCCCATGATACTGACGGCAGTGGCCGTCAGTAACAGCAATAGACAGAAAAACAGAGCGGTGTGATCTACCAGCAGTAGCCCGGTGGCTTGGACAGAACTGACACCGCCAGAGAGTGTAGCGCCAACCCAAAAGCAGGAGCCTGCTGCGAGCAACAGGGTGATTAAAGTCGTCGCCAGTGCACTCCGATGTCCGCGCCAAAAGGAAACCTGCAGTAGGAGAATGACAATGCCCGCACTCAGTAGCAGCAGTGGCAGTATTGCGAAAAGTTCCTGCGTGCTCATGGGGATTCACTCTCTTTTGGATGTGGCTTTGCCCAGGTCTGTTCCTGGGAAGTAAAGCGAGTGCCGATACCCTGGTCTTTGGCATACTGCGCTCTGGCAGTTTCAATGTGTGCCAGGGAACGGGCGACGGTGGGGCTGGCGATATCGAATACCGGTTGCGGGCGCAGGCCCAGCAGCACCAACAGTGCGGCGAGAGAGAGCAGGGCACAGGATTCCCGCAAATTCAGATCCGCTATTGGGGCCTGCGGGGAAAGTTTCTGGAGCCGCTTGTTCAGTGCACCAAAAAACCCCCTCTGCATCATGATGAGTGCGTACAGGGCGGCGCCAATCAGACCTGTGGCGGCAAGTACGGCAATCCAGTGACTGCTGCGAAAACTGCCCACCAAAACTGTGAATTCGGCGACAAAGTTCCCCAGCCCCGGGAGACCCAGGGAGGCCACTGCGAAGAACAGCGCAATTGCGGACAGCTTGGGCAGGATGGCCCAGACTCCGCCCAACTGCGTCATATCTCGGGTATGCAACCGGTGTTGCAGGGCGCCCACCAGCGCAAACAGGGCGGCGGTACTGAGTCCGTGGGCAATCATCTGCATCACGGCCCCCTGCATGGCAATCGTATTCAGCGCGTAGAGTCCGAGCAGAACAAACCCCATATGGCTGACACTGGAATAGGCGACCAGCCGCTTCATGTCACTTTGGGCAAAGGCGAGCATAGCGCCGTAGATTACACTAACAGCGCCGATGCTCATTGCCACCGGTGCAAATGCCGCAGAGCTCTCGGGAAACAGAGGCAGGTTAAACCGCAAAAGACCATAGGCACCGGTTTTCAGCAGAATGGCCGCCAGCAGGATACTGCCGGCCGTCGGCGCCTGGGTGTGCGCATCGGGCAGCCAGGGGTGGAATGGAAGCGCGGGTAACTTGACAATAAATGCCACGAAAAAGCCCAGCATCAGCCAGTAGGCGGTCGAGGGTGCCAATTGGGCGTCGAGCAGGTCATTGTAATTGAAGGTCAGTTGCCCGGAATTGCCGTAGTGGAGGTAAGCCAGTGCCACGATGGCGATGAGCATCAGCAGGCTACTGGCCTGGGTAAAAATAAAGAACTTGATGGCGGCGAAGAGGCGCTGCTCATACCCCCATACCGCGATAAGGAAAAGCATGGGAACCAGCATCACTTCCCAAAAGAAAAAAAACAGGAAGAGGTCCATGGCCGTGAATACACCGACTACACCGGCGAGGGTCCACAGGTAGTTAAAATAGAAAAAACCACGGCGAAAATGTATATCGTTCCAGGTCATGACCAGCCCGAAAATACCCATCGCCATGGTCAGAGCCAGCATCAGGAAGCCCAAACCATCAATGGCCAGGTGAAAGCTGATCCCAAATCTGGGAATCCAGTTGATTTGCACACTGTCCCACCAGGGACCACTGCCGATCACTTGTGCCGCACCTAAATAGGGCCAGTAACTGGCCAGCAGCAAACTGGCCAGCAGTAGGCTGACAAGGCCGATCCAGTGCCCGCCCCGCTGCAGATAACGCTCCGAAAGCCAGGCTAGTATACCGCCAGCGAACAACAGAATAATGATTGCCATTAGTGTCATAGGGCCACCAAAAGTGCGAGGAATAGAATAGAACCCGCAGCAAAGGTTGCCAGGTACCAGCGCACCTGGCCGTTTTGTGAAGCGCTCAGTAGCGTATTCAACTGGCGGCTGAACGCGGCAGTGCCTTTGTATAACGCGTCGATCATGTCGTTGTGGTTCAGGCGCGCGAGCATGTTGAATGGCCTTACCAGCAGGTGATCGTAGAGCCAGTCGAAGCCCCAGCCACTGAACCAGAATTGCGTAACCCGGGAGCGCTGTTCGCCCGTCTTTTTTTCGCGCCGATACAGCTGCCAGGCCACGCCCAGGCCAATCAGCGGCATGGCAATGGCCACACCTTCGACCCATGCCGCGGGGTGCCTCTCTGCAGTAGTGCCGAATACCGCCTGGAGAGGCGGCGTCAACAGCCCACCGAGCAGTGCGAGTATTGCGAGAATGGCCAAAGGTATCGTCATTGCCGGCGTATTGGCATCTTTACAGTGTCTTGAGGCGGCCCCCTCACTGCCGGCAAATACCAGGAAGAGTACGCGAAACGTATAGATACCGGTGATCAGGGCGCCGAGGACTCCCGCAAGCCAGAGACTGTTAAAACCCTGGTGGAATTCCCAGGCACGCAGCAATATTTGGTCTTTGCTGTAAAACCCGGAAGTCAAGGGCAGGGCTGCCAGGGAAGCGCAGCCGATGGTAAAGCAGAGAAAAGTAAACGGAATTTTCCGGTATAGACCGCCCATACGGAAAATATTCTGCTCGTGGTGCAGACTCAGAATAACCGACCCGGCGGAGAGGAAAAGCAGTGCCTTGAAAAAGGCGTGGGTCATCAAGTGGAAAATGGCCCCGGACCAGGCGCCCACACCCAGAGCCAGAAACATATAACCAATCTGGCTGATGGTGGAATAAGCCAGCACTCGTTTGATGTCACTTTGGGCGATGGCGCTGAATCCGGCGAGAAGTAGTGTGAGAGCGCCGACAATGGCCACTGCGGTCATCGCCGTTTCAGAGAGTGTATACAAGGGGTGCATACGGGCGATCAGGTAGACACCTGCAGTGACCATGGTGGCCGCGTGGATCAAAGCGCTCACCGGGGTTGGGCCGGCCATGGCATCGGGCAGCCAGGTCTGCAGTGGCAGCTGTGCCGATTTGCCCACTGCGCCGCCAAGTAGCAGCAGGGTGGCGATAGTAATTATTTCCCGGTCTGCGCCAGGGTCGCCCGCTGCATTGATCAGTTCTGGGATATTGAGGGTCGAGAACTCGTAAAACAGCAGGAACAGGCCGATGGCCATGGCGGTATCGCCGATACGGGTGACAATAAAGGCTTTGCACGCGGCGGTGCCATTGACAGGGTCTTTGTACCAGAAGCCGATCAGCAGATAGCTGCAAAGCCCTACGCCCTCCCAGCCCAGATAAAGCAGCACCAGGTTATCGGCCATCACCAGGGTCAGCATGGCAAAGATAAACAGGTTCAGGTAGGCAAAATAGCGGCGGAAATCCGGGTCCTTGCGCATATACCCGGCAGAATAGAGATGAATCAGAAAACCGACACCGGTAACGATCATCAGCATCACGAGTGTCAGCCAGTCTACATGGAAGTTGATGCCGAGTTTAAGCTCCCCCAGTTGCATCCACTGCCAGAGGGCAATATTGACCACTCCGGACGGGGTTTGCCAAAAAACAGCGGCCGTTGCGACTGCCGTGAACAGTGCCGCAATGCCGACACTGCCCACCCCGATCACCGTGATCACGCTCTCCGGAGGTTCGCGCCGATAAAACAACGGGATACCCACCAGTATCAAAAAGCCAATCAGCGGTAGAAGTGGCACCCAGGCCAAAAGCCCCTGCATATTACCCTCTCAGGTCGTTCAATTGATCGATATCGACGGTGTGTTTGCGGTGGTAGAACTGCAGGACCAGAGCGAGGGCTATGGCGACTTCCGCTGCCGCCAGGGTCACCACAAAAATAAACATCACCTGGCCGTCGGCATTGCCCCAGTGGGCGCCGGCGACGACGAACATCAGGGCCGCAGCATTGGTACAGATCTCGACACACATCAGCATAAAAATGACATTGCGCCGCATCATCAGCCCGGCCAAACCCAGGCAAAAGAGTGTCGAGGCCAGAAGGATTCCGGCCTCTAGCCCAGGTGCAGTCTCAATTGGCATTGCCGGATCTCCCTGTTTCTGGTTTTCGATGTCGGGCCAAGTGAAAGGCACCAACCAATCCTGCCAGCAGAAGCATTGAAGCCAGCTCCACGGCGAGGACATAGTGACTGAACAGAGCAATGCCCACCTGCTTGGGACCGATATAGTGGAAGGCCCGGACTGCAGAGAACGGAGCGCTGCTGACCAATAAAATCAGTTGAATCAGCAATAGTGCGGATAACAGGGCCGGGCCGACCCAGGTGCTGGGCTGCAACCAGGCCCGTTCCTGAACCACCGTGGAATCCCCCTGGTTGAGCATCATGATGACAAATATGATCAGCACCATAATGGCACCGGCATAGATAATGACTTCCAAAGCCGCAGCCAGGGGGGCACCATACTGGTAAAAAATAACAGCCACGGCCAGCAGGGAAGTGACCAGATACAAAAGTGCATGGACCGCGTTGCGGTGAAAAATCACCATAGTGGTAGAAAGTACCGCGATTGCCGCGGTGAGATAGAATAGGTAATTCACAAAAACCCTCCCACTGTAATGAGCATCTGCAGGTACTTTTCACGCCTGGATGAAAATCGGTATTTTTATCCAGGGGTTTGTTGACGCTTTATAGATTAAGGCTCTTTATGTCGATGGGCTCGGCTTCATTTTGTGCCTCGCCTTTCCCTTTGCCCCGGATTGCCTTGCCCGCTACCTGATAAAAACTGTAATCGTGATATTTTCCCGGACCGTCGATCAGCAGGTCTTCTTTTTCGTACACCATATTTTGCCGGTCGTATTCACACATCTCAAAATCCGGTGTCAACTGGATTGCATAGGTGGGACAGGCATCTTCACACAGGCCGCACATGATGCAGCGTGAGAAATTAATGCGAAAATACGCCGGTCGCCAGCGTCCGTCCGGATCTTCGGTTTTTTGCAGGGAGATGCAGTCCGGTGGGCAGGCCACTGCACAGAGGTTACAGGCTACGCAGCGTTCATCCCCGTTGGGGTCCCGGGTCAAAATGATCCGTCCGCGATAGCGTGGGGCCAGGTAGGGCTTTTGGTCTGGATATTGTACTGTGACATTGCGCCGAAACAGGTGCTTGAACACCAGCCACAGGCTGCGGATTTGGCTTGCGATCATCTTTTTCCTCCCGCCGGTTTTTCCTGAGGTTGGCTGGTGCTCAAGCGATCCATAGTAGTATCCCTGCGGTGGCGAGCAGATTAACCAGTGACAGGGGCAGCATCACTTTCCAGCCAAATTTCATCAGTTGATCGTAGCGGGGGCGTGGCAGGGAAGCGCGCAGCAGGATAAACAGGGCCACCAAAAATGCGGTTTTCAGGCAAAACCAGACAATGGGTGGCAGCCAGGGGCCGTGCCAGCCGCCCAGAAACAACGTGGTGATCAGTGCCGAGATCAGGATTACGGCAAGATATTCGCCGACAAAGAACATGCCGAATTTCATTCCGGAATATTCGGTGTGAAATCCGGCAGTAAGCTCGTGTTCCGCCTCGGGAAGATCAAACGGTGTGCGCCGGCTCTCAGCGATTCCGGCGATAAAAAATACAATAAACCCGAGGAACTGGGGCAGGATAAACCAGTAACCTGCCTGGGCGTCGACAATATCCCGCAGGTTGAAGCTGCCGGACAGCATCACGACACCCATCAGGCTCAATCCCATAAACACTTCATAGGAGACCGTCTGAGCGGCGGCACGCAGGCTGCCGAGCAGGGCGTATTTGTTGTTGGAGGCATAGCCACCGAGAATAATGCTGTAGACCGCAATGGAACTCATGGCGAGCACAAACAGTAATCCGATATTGAGATCCGCCACGCCGATACTGGGGGACATGGGTACGACGGCAAAGGCGATCAACATGGTGGCCATCACCACGGTGGGTGCCAGCACGAACACCGGAATGTCCGCAAAGCGTGGTATGAAGTCCTCTTTGAAAAAGAGTTTGATCATATCGGCAACGACCTGCAGGGTGCCGAAGGGGCCTACCCGGTTGGGGCCGGGCCTGTCCTGCCAGAATCCCAGAAGGCGCCGTTCCCCCCAGGTGAGTACTGCCGCCAGCAGGACTGTGGCGATCAATACACCGAAGATATTCAGCAGTGTTATCCAAAGTGGCGTGCTCATCGGTCTCTCAGTCCTCAATACTGGCGGACGCTTCCGCTGGGCGCAGGGAAGCGTATCCGGGGAGTAGGGGGGTAAGGGTTTCAAGGCCCGGCAATCCATAGGGTACGCCTACGTTGCCCGGCGGTATTGTGGGGGCTGAGCGCGCCTCGGCCCGATAGGTGCCGCAACTGGTCACAAGTTCGATCGGTTGTCCGTCGTGGATACCGGGTATTTTTGCCTCCGCCAGATTAATGAGCACAAAGGGCGCTTCAGTTGCTTCAACAATGCACTTCGACTGGTTGCTCAGTTCTCCGGAGCCAAACAGCCGATAGACCGGCTGCATCTGTACGGGGTTGGGGATGTCCGGTAATTCCTCTGTTGCTGTTTCCTTTGCAGGAGTGATCCATTCTGGCATCGGGTGTTTGGAACGTTTGATGGCCAGACCGGAAGGCCCCCCCTTACGCTCGCCGCCAATCTGTTCCTGAAATTTGTTGATAGATTGATTGGAGTTCCAGCCGGGGGACCAGATATTGGCTTGGAGCTGTGTCTTGTCAGGGTTGTGTATCCCCTCCATGCTGAAATTCATGGGGGCATCCGGGTCCTGGATGGGTGGCTCTTCCGAGACATGTTCTTGCGCATGGACAGCTGTGCGGCCACTGTAACGGCCACTTTGGCGGGCGACTTTGAGTCCATCGATACGGTAGTTTTCGTCCGGCCCGAGTACATTGAGGACCTCTAAAGTTTTGAACTCCCTGGCGATGGCTTCACTGAGATCGGTACTGTGTTTCCAACTGGTGATTTGCGACAGCGCTCCGGATTTTTCCGTACAGAATTCCACGGCATCCACCAGCCAGCGCCAGCTTTCCTGTATAAAGCCTTTGCCTTCATAAATTGCGTAAAAGCGCTGGGCCAGCCCGTTGGCGTTCACAACAGTTCCCTGGGATTCCGCCGTGGCAGCTGCGGGAAAAATCCAGTCTGCGCGCTTGGACGTGGAGTGGAACAGCGTGTCCAGGAGCACGACCTCATCGATGTGCTCAAACAAGTGCGCAAGCGATTTTCTATCCAGGCGTCTGTAGAGATCATTTTCCAATACAATCAGGGTAGTGGGTACTTCACTTTGTTCCCTTTCCCTGAGTGTTTGCAACAGCTGCTCGAGATAACCGCTTTCTCCGCTAAAAAACTGGCTGAGCCCCAGGCTGTTGACTTCGTCACAGGCCAGATACAGCATAACGGGCACGGTTTTTTGTTCGCTCAAGGTGGTGGCGATTTGTGCCGCAGCATGCAGTATTTCTGCGTGCTTGCTGGAGGTTCCCGAGATGATCAGTGGATTTTTGGCGTTGCGGAGTATTTCTGCCGCATGCACAGCGATTTCCTGCTGTTGTGGTTCCAGTCCGGTCTGAGCGTTTTCTGGATTGGAAAGCAGAAGGGCCAGGGATCGGGCAAACTGTGCTACTTTTTCCGGTGTCTCAAACAGGGTGGTGGAGGCTATGTTCTCTAAATCAGTGAGTTCTGTACCGGCGAAAATAATCGGGCTGCCATTCCCCTCCAATTGTCGGACAGAAGCATCCTGCCACAGGGGGATTTTTAGTGATTGTGCTTGTTGTTTTTGACGATTGCGGGCAGCTTGGCGTATTGCCAGGGAAATACGCGGTGCGGTGTTATAGATATCCTCAGCAAGAATGAACACTGCGTCGGCGGCCTCAATTTCCGGTGTGGTCGGGCACAGGATTCGGTTGTCGCTTTGGATATTATTGACCAGCTGAAGCAACTCCTGGTCTCTTTGATTGAGGCCGGAGAAGAAATTTTCCGGGCCCACCAGCTGTCTCAGGGCGAAATTATTTTCCAGGGAGGTGCGCGGTGAGCCAATGCCGAGCATGTGTCTCCTGTTGTCTTGGGCTGCCGATATCTGTTGTGCCAAATGCAGGAGCGCTTTTTGTGGTGCGACCTCCCTGTGTAGTCGATCGCCACTTTGTGCCGTGGAGCTGATGACCGTTTCGTGTCTGGCTGAGAATACTTTCTCAATGCGTGTCGCGCTATTGATGTATTCATAGCCAAAGCGACCACGGTCGCAGAGGAAATAGCCGTTGATATCCCGGTGATAGAGGTTGATCACCCTGCGCAGTATCGGCTCGTGCCCATTGCCGGGTTCCCGTGCACCCGGAGCGGTGTTGCAGCCCACCGCGCAGTGTTCACAGATAGAGGGAGCGGTCTGCAAGTCCCACTTGCGTACAAAGTGTGCACTGAAGGTTTTATCGGTAAAGACTCCCGTGGGGCAGACTTCGACCAAGTTACCACTAAAGCCATTTTCCAGCCGCCCCTCTTCCTGGCGCCCGAAATACACCTGGTCATTCCTGCCGAGCGCTTGAAGATCCATCCCACCTGCATAGTCATCGTAAAACCGCACACAGCGATAGCAGGTAATACAGCGGTTCATTTCGTGGTTAATAAAGGGCCCCAGATATTGGTTGCGGTGGGTGCGCTTGGTGCCCCGGTAGCGGCGCAGGGTGTGCCCGGACATTTCCGTCATGTCCTGCAGATGGCACTCGCCGCCCTCTTCACAGACGGGGCAGTCGTGCGGGTGGTTGATCATCAGGTTTTCGATAATACTACCGCGAAACGTTTCTGCGGCCTCGGCCTCAATACTGTAAATGGCGCCGTCACGGATGGGGGTCATGCAGCTTATGATCAGGCGGCCGCTCTGATCCTCTTTGCCCTTGTATTCGATCATCGCGCACTGTCGACAGGCACCTACGGAGCCCATTGCCGGATGCCAGCAAAAATAAGGAATATCGAGGCCCAGAGACAGACAGGTGTTGAGCAGGTTCTGTTCTCCGTCGACCTGATATTTTTCGCCGTCAATCGTGATGGTTGGCATTGTCAGTCCGTTGTGGTTGTATCGCCTGGGTTTCGCTAAACGCTACCGGTAGGGGCAGCGGTGCTGATTTATATGGTTGAAAAAGTCCTGTTCAAAACGCACCAGAGCACTTTGTAATGGTTCCGCAGCTCCGGGTGCGAGGGCGCAGAAAGTATTGCCGGGGCCTATGCGTTTGCACTGTTCGTGCAGCAGATCGAGGTCCTCGGAGCGTCCTTCGCCCGCTTCTATACGCTGTAATATTTTCACGACCCAGGGCAGCCCGTCGCGGCAGGGGGTGCACCAGCCGCAGGATTCGCGGGCGAAAAACTGGGAGAGGTTCAGCACCAGTCCCACCGGGCAGGTCTTGTTGTCGAGCACAATTATGGTGCCGGTACCCATACGGCTGCCTGCTTTGCCGATCACGTCGTAATCCATCGGCAGGTCCAGGTGCTCGGGCCCGAGAAAATCCGTAGAGCCGCCGCCCGGCAGAAGGCCTCTCAGCCGCAAGCCGTCGTGCATGCCGCCGGCATGCTGTTCGATGATTTCCCGGATAGGTGTGCCCATAGGCAACTCCCAGGTACCAGGATTCTTGACATGGCCGCTCACACCGAACAGCTTGCTGCCGGCATCCTCTCCGCGCCCCAATCCCCGATACCAGTCAACGCCAAATTCCACCAGATGGGGAATATTGCAAAATGTTTCTACGTTGTTGACCACGGTGGGCTTACCCCAAAGCCCGCTGACCTGGGGGAAGGGCGGCTTTGCCCGGGGAATCGCGCGCCGACCTTCCAGCGCATTCAACAGCGCGGTTTCCTCGCCACAGATATAATTTCCGGCGCTGCGATGCACGAAGATTTCCAGGCTGAATCCGCTCGCGCAGATGTCGGTACCGAGAAGCCCCTGCGCTTTTGCCTCTTCGATGGCATATTCCAGACGCTCTGCAGCCAAGTGGTATTCACCCCGGATAAAAATGTAACCGATGGAAGCGCCAATGGCGTAGGCGGCAATAGCCATACCCTCGAGCAGCAGATGGGGGTCGCGCTCCATCAGCAGCCGGTCTTTGAAGGTCCCCGGTTCCATTTCGTCTGCGTTGCAGACAATAAATTTCTGTTCCGGTGCATCTGCTCCGCGGGGGACAAAACTCCATTTGAGTCCGGTATTGAATCCCGCGCCACCGCGCCCGCGCAGGCCACCGTCTTTGACCAGATCAATAATCTTGTCTGGATCTATGGTGTGGGCTTTGCGCCAGCCCACGTAGCCCCCGTTGCCCAGGTAGCGCTCGAGATCGGTGGCGATATTCTGATCGGTGACATTTTTAGTCAGGGGATTGATCAGCATGGTATTTCTTCTTTTTTTTGATCAGATTCTCTAGGGCGGCTTCATCGAGATTGCGGAACATCTCTTCGCCGAGCATCAATACCGGAGCCTTGTCACAGTCCCCCAGGCAGGGAGCTTCCAGCAGGGTGAAGATGCCGTCTGCAGAGGTTTGTCCAGGTTGGATTTTCAGGTGTTCGCAAATGCGTTGTTGCAGGCGGTCACAGCCCTTAATCCAGCAGCTGACACTTTTGCACAGGTAGATGACCTCCTTGCCCACGGGCTGGCGAAAGATCAACTGGAAATAAGTGGCCACAGATTCCAGTTGTGCTACGGGAATATCCAGGTAGGTGGAGATCGCCTGTAGGGTGTCATCGGAAATCCAGCCACGATATTTCTGTACGATTCTGAGTGCTTCCAGCCCCACGGCTGATTTGTTCTCGTAGTGAGAAGATTCGCGATCGATTTCCTCTTTTTCCACGGCTGTGAGGCCACCGGGGCTTTTTTTTGGGTCCGCGCTGCTGTGCTCCATTACTTCAATCAATTCCGGTTCTAGTAAGCTGGACATATATGCTTCCTCGGCCGACTTCGGAGAGGCATATGTGAAGTGACTGTGCCGCTGAAATATTTTGCGGCAGGGGTGTACGGCTCTCTCCCGTGCACTGGTCTCCTCCGTTGTGATGGCGGCTTGAGCCGCGCACTGCTATAGTTTTTTACCGATCAACATCCGCCATCACAAAATCAATGCTGGCAATAATTGCAATCAGGTCGGCGATCAGCAGCCCCCGTGACATCAATGGAATCATCTGCAGATGCGGGAACGATGGGGCGCGAATTCGGGTTCGATATGAGGCGGTGCCGCCGTCACTGACAATCTGATAACTGTTTAGGCCCTTGGTGGCCTCTATGGGAAAGCAGACCTCGCCGGCGGGCATTACCGGGCCCCAGCTGTTATTTACAAAGTGTTGGATCAGTGTCTCGATATCCTGCATGGTGCGCCCCTTGCGTGGCGGGGTAGTCAGCGGGTGATCGGATTTATAGGGACCGGGGGGCATGTTTTCCAGGCACTGTCGAATAATGCGCAGGCTCTGCCACATTTCGTCGACCCGTACGCGGCAGCGATCAAAACAATCGCCACCATCGTAGCTGGGGATATCGAATTCATACTGGTCGTAACCGCTGTAAGGGCGCTTCTTGCGCAGGTCCCACGCCAATCCGGTGGCGCGCAGACCCGGTCCGGTCACCCCCCACTCCAGCGCTTCGGCGGTATCATAGACGCCAATCCCGCGGGTACGCTTTTGCACTAATTTGTTTTTGATCACCATACCGTCGTAGTCACGCAGGCGGGCGGGCATGTAATCGAGAAATTCACGCAGCATTTTGTCCCAGCCCTCGGGCAGGTCCTGGGCGACACCACCAATGCGAAACCAAGCCGGATGCATGCGCCCGCCTGTGATTGCTTCGATGACGCCAAACAGTTTTTCCCGGTCGATAAACATATAAAAGACCGGCGACATCTGTCCGATATCCTGAGCAAAGGTGCCGAAGAACACCAGGTGGCTGGAGATGCGGAACAGCTCGCACAGCATCACGCGGATCACCTGAGCCCGCGGTGGTATCTGTATGCCCGCCAGCTGTTCCAGCGCGAGTAGGTAGGGCAGGTTATTCATTACCCCGCCCAGATAATCGATGCGGTCCGTATAAGGCACATAGGTGTGCCAGGCCTGGCGCTCGGCCATCTTCTCAGCACCGCGGTGGTGGTAGCCGATATCCGGTACGGCATCCACAATCTGTTCGCCATCGAGTTGCAGGGCCACGCGAAAAACGCCGTGGACGCTGGGGTGGTTGGGTCCCAGATTCAGGAACATAAATTCCGAGTCTTCACTGGCACGCGCCATGCCCCAGTCCTCCGGGCAAAACAACAGGGCCTCCTGTTCCCTGCGCTCCTTTTCCTCGGAAAGGGTATAGGGATCCACTTCGGTGGCACGGGCATGATGGTCCTTGCGCAGGGGATGCCCTTTCCAGGTCGTGGGCATCAGAATACGTTGCAAATTGGGATGACCGGTAAAATCGATCCCAAACAAATCCCAGGCTTCCCGCTCGTACCAGTTCGCATTTTTCCAAACCCCGGTGATGGAAGGCACGGACAGATTGGATTCTGGCAGGGCGACCTTAATGCTGATAAATAAATTGCGCGTGAAAGACAGCAACTGGTAAACCAGGGTAAAGTCACTGGCTGGCTGTCTCTCTTTCCCCCTTCCCCGGTTGGTCCGCAGGCGCTCGTCGATGGCGCTGAGGTCATAGAGCATGGCGAAGGGACGGGAAATCTCCTGCTTGAGGAAATACAGCAGGGGAATCAATGCGTGGGCGTCTATCCACAGAATGGGCATATCGGGGCTATCGTGCTGCAGCCAATAATTGTGCCAGCGATACTCCAGTGCCAGGTCCCGCACAAAGACCTTGGCCTCTTTTGTATAGGGGGTCTTGCTGTGCACACTTTTTGCTATGACGCCACTCATCGGGATTTCCGTTATCAGAGGTCTGTTTCTCGGCGAGAACTGCGCACTTAGACTGTATCCGGCGAGCGCAAAACCGTTGCGCGCATGCGCTCTTCACGGTTCAGATCGCGCTGGCTGGGTTTGGGGGTCTTTCTGACGCCCTGTTCGTCCACCACCCAGCTGAAGTTTCGTCGCTCGGCAGCAACCGAGGCCTGTAGTAGGGTGAGCCCCTGTAACAGCGCCTCGGGGCGGGGTGGGCATCCGGGTACGTAGACGTCTACCGGGAGAAACTTATCTACGCCCTGCACCACACTATAAATGTCATACATTCCGCCGGAGTTGGCACAGGAACCCATGGATATCACCCAGCGCGGCTCAATCATCTGTTCGTACAGACGCTGCAACACCGGTGCCATTTTTAAAAATACCGTACCGGAAATCACAATCAGGTCTGCCTGGCGTGGTGTGGCACGGATAACCTCTGCGCCAAAACGCGAGATATCGTGACGACTGGTAAAGGCGGTGGCCATTTCCACATAACAACAGGAGAGGCCAAAATTGAATGGCCAGAGTGAATTGGCCCTGCCCCAGGCAACCAGTTCCTCCAGTTTCGCCAGCAGAATATTTTTTTTCAGGTCCTCGGCAATTGCGCCTTTTCCTGCCTGGTTAGAATCTGCGGCAATCACATCCCGTGCTTTGCTAAGCTGCCAGCGCATAGTGTCTTCCTGTCTATTTTTAACGATGATCTTTGCGGTCGACCAGGCTTTCCTGATGTCCACCCCACTCCAATGCGCCGAGGCGCCAGAGGTAAATCAGACCCACCAGCAGTATCACGATAAAAACAGTGGCCTCGATAAATCCGAGCAGCCCGGTTTCGAAAAATGCTATGGACCAGCTGAAAAGGTAGATCGCCTCCAAATCAAAGACGATAAATAAAATGGCAACCAGATAGTAGGCGACAGAAATACGCAGCCGCGCGCTACCCTGGGAGATAATGCCGGATTCGAAGGGTTCGTCGGTTGCGGGATCTCTGCGTTTTTGACCGAGAAAATAGGAAAGGCCGAGCATTAAGGCGATCAACCCAAATACGGCAAGGCAGTAAACTACAAGTGGCCATACTTCCGGATTGAACTGGTCTGGGTGGTTCAACGTTGCTCTCCCCCGATTTTATGCCGGGACCTGGCCCGGATAAATTACTGGTACCTCGGCTAACTACACTGCGTTAAAAAGGTTTCATGGAGAGACTTTTATTTAAAATGAAAGTCTCTTGAGTAAAGCGTTCTTTTTCTCGGCGTGTGCGCAGTTTCTGAGTTCCCGGTCGGATTCTGCGAGCAGGCGCGGTTGTGTTCTTTTTATAAAGCGTTGCGGCAGATAGCGCCAGCATCACTAAAGAACGTTTGTTTCTTAAGGGTGTTTTTTTTATTTACTATAATTCTGTAATATTTGGCGACAGCAGTTTTTTAGAGCAAAAGGAAGGAGAAATCTAAGGAGAAAGGGTAGAGAAAAGCACGGCTGTGATGCCCTAAAGTATGGATATTGCCTCTGTATGCTGTTCTCACGCAGCAATCATCGCACCATATTGATCAACATTCTTTCACACTGGATCTCGTCGTCCAGCTGTTTGGGTCAGTTCACGCAAGCTGAAAGCCGTCTTCGGGCCCTTTTCCTTCCAATGTATGCGGGAACAACAGGAGCGTTGCTGGATCAACCTGTTGCAAGCCGCCTTAGTCACGCCCGAGCCGATGGCGAAATTCGGCTTTACATTGGTTGCATAATCCATGCGTGGCATTTGGTTCTCAAAGCAGGTAATAGCCGCTTGCAACCGCTCGCGGTGCAAGTCGGAGGAATGGCTGCACGAAGGATGCGTACCGTCGAGTCCAGGGAGCAGTATTTTTCCTGCCACGCGAAGTCTGATAGATGTGACGCTTGAAATCTACTTCGCCATAGAGGATTTGGTAATTCCCCGATGAAAGTATGACTGTATTCCACTGGATTACAGAATACTTTTTAAGAACCTAAAAACCGGAGATAAGCTTGAGCATTGGCCTGGCAGAACTTGGTGACTGAGAAGCCCGACTGCTGCCAGACGGAATTTGCTGCTGTCAGTATTCTGCTTGTGATTCTGGTTGGGGTTGGTATCCATAGCGTGCCTCCTTGAAGGTACTGGTAAGGCAAGAGGGAAGACTACCCCTCTGCCAGGATCGTATGAGGCATGGATGCCGATTGCGAGCGTACAGGGATGTATTTACGGCGCATCTTGGGAGGGGGATATTCTTTCCTTCCAGCCTAGTAGTAATTGAGCGGGGAACAATTTTGCGCGTGGGATTGGGCGGGGAAAAGGCGTTGACTTAAAGATGCTTGCGACCCAGGCGAAGGATTTCTCGTATATGACGCATTGTGACTCTCAACCTGGTCACACTCGCTCTTCCAAAAAGTGCGGAGCGTAGCAAAAAATATGGATAAATACTGATTTAGGAGAAATTTCGGCTCCTAGTGAACACTGATATCAGAAAATTTGCCAAACGTGTTCACGAAGAACTGGAATAGAGGTTCAGGGTAGGCCGGAATATACCGGTAATAAAGTGGATGCAGCGGCGGAGGTGGGTTTTCAATCACGCTATCGAAATCTGTGAGCGTTGCAGTGGAAAGGTTAAGGTGACTGCCAGTATCGAAGGCCCGGCTGTGATTGCACATATTCTAAAACGCGTGAAACAGAAGGAAGCCTTGAGAACCGGTATGCAGCCGTGCGAACCCCCGCAGGAGTCTACACCACCGGTGATGCGGTTGTTCGATGAACCTTTTCCATTTACACTGCGAGCCCGATGGGTCCCTGTTCGTGGGTCAGTCGTCCAGGTTGTTCAATGCAAGCTAAAGCCAGTGAAAATCCGTCCGATCTTCACCCGGAAATGCTACAAAAAGACAAGAAAAGGGCCGCAAATCAGGGTCTGTGCTTGCTTGTGAATGACCAATAAGGTGTTTATTCTCCTTAAACTCACAGAGCTAGAGAGGAATCAAAATTCATGAAAATCACCACCGCAACAGTGATGCTCGCCCTTGGCCTTGTGGCTTGTGGCAAGTCTGGTGATGAAGCAGCCAAAACCGATCAGGAAGTGAAAGCATCTGCAGAGCTGCGATCGGCTCCGGTTGCCAAGAAAGTACCCTACAAGATGTCCATTCATGGCCATGAACGGGTCGATAACTATTATTGGATGCGCGACGATGAACGTAAGGATCCTGAGGTTATCGCTCATCTCGAGGCGGAAAATACCTACACCGATTCTGTTATGCAGCACACTAAGGAGTTGCAGGAAACGCTGTTTGAGGAGATGACCGGACGCCTGGAGAAAGACAAATCCACTGTGCCGGTATTTCACAATGGCTATTGGTATTACACCCGTTATCTGCCTGAAAAAGAATATGCTATCCACGCACGCCGTAAAGGTAATTTGGAGGCTGCCGAGGAAGTGTTGTTGGATGTCAATAAGCTTGCTGAAGACTCCGGCTACTTCAGTGTTGGGCGCCTGGCGGTTTCCCCCAGCAACCAGCTGCTGGCATATCCCGAAGATAATATGGGGCGCCGTGTCTACACTATTCGCTTCAAGGATTTAAAAACCGGGGAATTGTTGCCGGATAAATTGCAAAATGCCTCTCCTGTAGCGGTCTGGGCTAATGACAACCAGACCGTTTTTTATATTAATAAAGATCGCCAGACCTTGCTCGGCTACCAGGTACTGCGCCACAAGTTGGGAACGCCACAAAGTGAGGATGTTGTTGTTTATGAGGAGCGTGACAAGGCGTTCTATACCTGGATTTCAAAATCCAGGGATGGGGAGCTGGTTAATATTCACCACGATTCCACCACGACTAGCGGCCAGTCCATTCTCAGTGCTGATTCACCACAGGGAGAGTTCTCTTCTCTGTACCCGCGCGAGGAAAACCATGAATACTCAGCCCTGAAGCTTGGGAATGACTTTTATATCCTGACCAACTGGCAGGCTGAAAACTTTCGGCTGATGAAAGTCGCCATGGGAGATGTTTCGGATAAATCCAAGTGGCTTGAAGTTATCCCCCATGACAATACGGTGTTGCTCGAGGATTTTACCTTGTTTGGCCGGCATCTCGCCGTTATAGAACGGAAAGCGGGGCAAGCAAGTTTGCGTATTATCAACCTGAAAGACAACAAAGACTTGCAGGTTGGTTTTAATGATCCGGTTTATCAATTGAGTTTAAGCGCCAACCCCAGCCCTGACTCGGATCGTGTGCGGGTTTCTTATTCCAGCTTAACCACTCCCGGCAGTGTTTATGAAGCAAAGTTGGACAGTGGAGAGTTGGATTTACTCAAGCAGGATAAGGTTCCCGGTGGCTTTGACCCCGAGCACTATCAGAGCGAAGGTATCCTGATTACTGCTCGGGATGGAGTGAAAGTACCGGTATCCCTGGTATATCGTAAGGATAAGTTCAAGCAGGATGGCTCCAATCCGCTGCTGCAATACGCCTATGGCTCTTATGGTAGTACCGTTGACCCCTGGTTCCGTTCTTCAATCGTTTCCCTGCTCGATCGTGGCTTTGTTTTTGCTATTGCTCATATTCGTGGCGGACAAAAATTGGGTCGGGCCTGGTATGAAGATGGAAAAATGTTCAACAAGAAGAACACGTTTACCGACTTTATCGACGTGACCAAAGGTCTTACCAAGATGAAGTATGGCGCACACGATAAAATATTTGCGTCCGGCGGCAGTGCTGGCGGCTTGTTGATGGGAGCCGTGGTGAATATGGCTCCGGAGCTATATCGTGGTGTGACTGCAGCCGTTCCATTTGTCGATGTTGTGACCACAATGCTGGATGAGTCCATTCCCCTGACGGTCAATGAATATGATGAGTGGGGGAACCCCAATAATAAGGACAGCTATGAATATATGCTGTCCTATTCTCCTTACGACCAGATTCGCGCCCAGGACTACCCCAACCTGCTCGTAACTACCGGTTTGCATGATTCCCAAGTGCAATATTTTGAGCCCATGAAATGGGTGGCCAAGTTACGCGACCTAAAAACCGATAAAAACCAGCTTTTATTTCAAGTAAATATGGAGGCTGGGCATGGCGGTTCTTCTGGTCGCTTCCGCCGTTACCACGAAACTGCCCTACAGTATGCATTTTACCTCGACCTTATTGGTCAGAGTGCGAACGCTACTCCCAGGGAGTAACTGGAACTTCCTTTAAATAGAAATCCATTTCCGGGCGTTGCAGAAGTAGTGGAGGTGTAGAAAGAAAATGGTAGGTGGCAGTAAGGGTGGCAAGACTGTGTACGCCGAGAAGCCCGGGGTGATTCACTGTTCAAACTGTGCATGACACTGGGCTGCAGCAAGAATTTCTATGCAATTTTGGCACTGCTAAATATCCAGCCTGGTTGACTGGGTTTAGCTATCCTGAGGGAGCGGCGACTAAAAGCGGCCCGGTTCAGTGTTCCAATAACGATGATACTAGCCATAATAATAACTAGCGCTGCTGAGATGAACAGCCACTGTGTCCGTCACCAGCACCATAACATCAGTTCCTGACAGTTGTAGTAACCTCCTGTTGCCTTACCTTCGTCCTTGTGAGCAACCGGTTATGCATTATCTAATTTGAGAACCAAATGCCAGGTATGAATGATGCGGCGAATGTGAAAACAGGGTTACCGATTAATCCGGGTGTCACCGGTGGCTGGCCTGAGCACCTGAGAGGCAGGCATCTGCAAGCCGTTATATTCCTGTTCAACAGCGGCGCCCAAACAGGCAGTAGAAGCGCTGTTTGAGCGACGGTTCAATAGCCGTTTCGAAACGATCAACACCTAACCCGCCTTGTGGACTAAAGCCGGCTGAGTGCTTCCAGCTGCTGCTGCAGGCGCTTCCGGGCACTTTCTGTCTCCGCCAGTTTGTCTTTTTCCCTGGACACCACTTCTGCCGGCGCCTTGCTTACAAACTTGGGGTTATTGAGTTTGCCCTGGCCTCGCTGGAAATCTTTTGTCAGTTTGTCGATTTCTTTTTGTAAGCGCGCGCTCTCGGCTTTCACATCAATCAGGCCAGCCATAGGCACCAGCAGTTCCATCTCTCCCACCAGTGCGGTGGCCGAGGTAGGGGTGGGTTCACCGGCACCGAGCCAGGTAATGGCTTCCAGACTGACCAGCTGCATTAACAGACTGTGAGCCTGCTCCAGCAGCGCCTTGTCCCGGGTGGAACCGCTGCGCAGGATCAGCGGGATTTTCCTGGCTGGGGAGATGTTCATTTCTCCGCGGATATTGCGCACCGCTTCAACGACCTGCTTAAGCCAGGCAATAGCGGTTTCGGCTTCCTCGTCGATCTTGTGGCTATCGGCCACCGGGTAAAGCTGCAGCATGATGGTGTCACCTGTGGCACCGGCCAGGGTTTTCACCCGCTGCCAGATTTCCTCGGTGATAAACGGCATCAATGGGTGTGCCAGGCGCAGCAGGGTTTCCAATACGCGGATCAAGGTGCGGCGTGTACCTTTCTTGATGGTGTTGGAGGCATTTTCGTCTTTGAGAATTGGCTTTGAAAGCTCCAGGTACCAGCTGCAGTACTCGCCCCAGATAAAGTCGTACAGTGTTTGCGAGGCGAGATCAAAACGGTAGCTGTCCAAGGCTTGGCGCACAGAGGTTTCGGTGCGCTGCAACTGGGAAACAATCCAGCGGTCGGCGATGGTCAGTTCGAAATCGCCGCTGTTGTCCTGTCCACAGTCGTACCCCTCGCAATTCTGTAATACGTAGCGGGAAGCGTTCCAGATTTTATTGCAGAAATTGCGGAAGCCTTCGATGCGGCCCACGTCGAACCGGATATCGCGACCGGTAGAGGCCAGCGAGTAATAGGTGTAGCGCAGGGCATCGGTGCCGAAGGCGGAAAAACCGTGTGGGAAATCCTTGCGGGTCAGCTTTTCGATCTTGGGGGCGTCCTGTGGGTGCATCAGCCCGGTGGTGCGCTTTTGTACCAAACGCTCCAGATCGATACCGTCGATCAGGTCGATGGGGTCAATCACATTGCCCTTGGATTTGGACATCTTCTGGCCGTGGCTGTCGCGCACCAGACCGTGGACATACACGGTGTGGAAGGGCACTTCCTTTTTGAAATACAGGGTCAGCATGATCATGCGCGCGACCCAGAAGAAGATGATGTCGAAGCCGGTGACCAGCACGGAGCTTGGGTGGAATGCCTGCAGTGCTTTGGTCTCTTCGGGCCAGCCCAGGGTACCGAAGGTCCACAGGCCGGAGGAGAACCAGGTATCCAGTACATCGTCGTCCTGGCGCAGGGCGACATCGGCACCGAGCGTGTATTTTTCACGCACTTCCTCCTCGGAGCGGCCCACAAACACATTGCCCTCATTGTCGTACCAGGCCGGAATGCGGTGGCCCCACCACAACTGGCGGGAAATACACCAGTCCTGGAGATCGCGCATCCAGGAGAAGTACATATTTTCGTAGTTCTTCGGTACGAAGTTTACCCGGCCGTCTTCCACGGCGGCGATAGCTTCTTCCGCTAGGGGCTGGGTTTTTACATACCATTGGTCGGTGAGCCAGGGTTCGATAACGGCGCCGGAGCGGTCGCCATGGGGCACCTTGAGGGTGTGGGGCTCCACCTTCTCCAGCAGGCCGAGGGCGTCCAGGTCGTCGGCGATCTGGACGCGCGCGGCAAAGCGTTCCATACCGCGGTATTGCGCCGGCACGGCATCATTCAGGTTGGCGTCCGCGTCGAGGATATTGATAATCTCAAGACTGTGACGCTGCCCCATCTCGTAGTCGTTGAAGTCGTGGGCCGGAGTGATTTTCACGCAGCCGGTGCCGAATGCCCGGTCTACATAATCGTCGGCGATAATAGGGATCTCGCGATCAGTGAGGGGCAATTTGACGGTCTTGCCGACCAGGTGCCGGTAGCGCGCATCTTCCGGGTGTACAGCTACCGCGGTATCGCCGAGCATGGTTTCCGGGCGGGTGGTGGCAACCACCAGGTGCCCGGAGCCATCGGCGAGTGGGTAGCGGAAGTGCCACAGATGGCCCTGTTTCTCCTCGTTGAGCACTTCGAGATCGGAAATCGCCGTGTGGAATTTGGGGTCCCAGTTCACCAGGCGCTTGCCGCGGTAGATCAGACCATCCTCGTACAGCTTGATAAAAACTTCCTGTACCGCCTTGTAGAAGCCGTCGTCCATGGTGAAACGCTCGCGCGACCAGTCCGGGCTGGCACCCAGGCGGCGCAACTGGCGGGTAATGGTGCCGCCGGATTGCGCCTTCCACTGCCACACTTTCTCGATGAACTGGTCGCGGCCCAGTTCGTGGCGCGAGGTACCCTCGGCTGCCAGCATGCGCTCCACCACCATCTGTGTGGCGATACCGGCGTGGTCGGTGCCCACCTGCCAGAGCGTGTTGTCCCCTTGCATGCGGTGGTAGCGGATCAGCGCGTCGATGATGGACTCCTGAAAGCCGTGGCCCATATGCAGACTGCCGGTGACGTTCGGCGGCGGGATCATAATGCAGAAGGGCTTGGCCTCTGTGTCGCCGCTCGGTTTGAAGTAACCGTTCTCCTCCCAGGTCTTGTACCACTTTTGTTCTATGGTGTTGGGTTGGTATGTTTTGTCCATGGGGGTGGGAAGCCTTGTGTTAACTGACAGCGGGCGCAGCAGTTTGGCCCGGGATGCCCGGCCGTGGCTGCATCGAAAAGGCGGGAATTATACCGCCGGGGGTGCGGTGGGCAAAAGGCAGGTTTTGTCCTTAGTGACGATCACTCCCAGATCTCAAGCTCATCGACCACTTTTTCGATCTGGGAACGCAACTGGCGCTCCAGTTCCGGTAGTTGCTGTGAGACCAGTTGCTCAACCAGCGCCCGGCGCTGGCGTTTTTTTCCCGAAGTTTCCAGCTTGTCCGCAGGACCCTCCCGCTCGGCCATGGCCTGGGCCATCACCAGAGCCTGGGTACGGGTACCGGCACTTACTGTACTTGTGGTTTCGGGCCTGGAAGCGGTATCCGGTGCTGTCAGGCTGTTGCTTGCGGGAGGGCAGCCACCGGTCAGGCGCGCGCGAATATGGGCGGGCAGGAAGGGGTTCTCCGGTATTTCTTCGCTATCCAGCGCGTGGGGCTGTGTCTCTGTGGCCCGCTCGGGGGCAGGTTCGTCGTTCTCTTCGGATACCGTATCAGTGATGGGAGCTTCTCCCGCTTCCCCGGCGAGAGTGCAGGCAGTTGTGGCCTCGCTATCCTGCCTGGGCAGGTTTTGCAAAGGGCGCAACAGAGCCAAATCGGAGTCCGCGAGCCGAACCCTGTGCTCTTCAGGCAGCTGCTCTTTGAGTGGAGAGAATAGAATGGGCAGGTCGGCGTCCTCATCCGGCGGCGCCTCCGGGGAGGTTTCGGTTTGGACATTCACGTGCGGACTCTCCGCTTTGGCAGCGAACTCAGGGGTCTCCTGGCCGCGGGGGTTGGCCACTTGATTCAGCAGGGGAATTGCATCCGGGCCGCCACGGTCGAGCAGGGCATGCAGTGCGCTTAGCTCGTCGAGTAATTCTCTGGGCTGCCGGTGCTGCTGTCCGCGGTGCTTGTGTTTGTTCTTTCGACCGGACATGGCGGTAGTGGTGATTTAGTTGCTCTGGTTGATCTTGTGGGATTTTAACGGATATCCACGCTCGCGGAAGAGGCCGAATCGCGTGCGTGAGCGCTGCAGGGCCTGCGGTTGCTGCACGACGATCTCGGCGAGCCGTTCGAAGCGGCTAAACCAGCTGGGCACTGCGCTGCACAGGTTGATCATGAGCCCGTGGTGCGCTCCCGGATCTTCACCACAGTTGATCTCCACCGCCGCAGGGGGCTCCTCGCCCTGGGGTGCGTGGGGTACGAAGCTATCTTCGCGAAAGGTCCACAGCAACCGGTTTAGCTGCTCTGCGCGCTCCGGATGATCCACAGCCAGCAGTACACCCAGCCCTGTGCGGTACGCCTTCTCCGCCAGGCGACAGGCGAAGATATCAGCCTGCTCGATCCGTTGGGAGGAAAGAATGTAAAAGTCGATTTGGGTCATTCAGGTTGCCGGTGCATCAGTTTATTGTCCTTGCTGTGGCTTCAACCTGCTGAGGCAGGCGCCCCGCGCGCGGGGTCGCCACCCATTACTGCGGGCGACTTTTCTGCGCCCGGGGTATTTATTGTCCCAGCAGGTATTCCACCAATAGGGGAACCGGACGGCCGGTAGCGCCCTTGGCGGCGCCGGATTTCCAGGCACTGCCGGCGATATCCAGGTGCGCCCAGTTGTAGTCCCTGGCAAAGCGCGATAGGAAGCAGGCGGCCGTCACTGAGCCCGCTTCGCGACCACCGATATTCTGGAGGTCTGCGAAGTTGGAATCCAGAGAGGGTTGGTACTCATCCCACAGTGGCATCTGCCAGGCGCGATCGCCGGTGGTTTCGCCGGCACTCAGCAGTGCCTGGGCAAGCGCTTGGTTATTGGCATAGAGGCCGCTGGCATGGTGGCCCAGGGCGATGACACAGGCACCGGTAAGGGTGGCGATGTCAATCACAGCACGGGGTTTATACTTGCCCGCATAGGTGAGGGTGTCGCAGAGCACCAGGCGGCCCTCGGCGTCGGTATTCAGAATCTCAATGGTTTTGCCGGACATAGAGGTGACAATGTCGCCGGGCTTGCTGGCGCCCCCACTGGGCATGTTTTCGGCTGCGGCCACCAGCCCTACGACATTGATGGAGGGCTGCAGTTCGACCAGGGCGTTCATGACGCCGAATACACAGGCGGCGCCACCCATATCGTATTTCATTTCATCCATGGCCAGGCCCGGCTTGATACTGATGCCGCCACTGTCAAAGGTTATGCCCTTGCCTACGAGCACAACGGGTTTCTCACTGGCTTTGCCCCCTTTGTAATGCATGGCGATCAGCGCAGGTGGCTGGTCGCTGCCTTTGGACACACTGAGCAGGGCGCCCATGCCCAGGGATTGCATCTTTTTCTCGTCGAGCACAGTCGCAGTCAGCTTTGCCTGTTTCTTGGCCAGCTTGCGGGCTTCTGCTGCCAGGTAGGACGGTGTACAGATATTGCCGGGCAGATCGCCCAACTCCCGGGCGACATTACTACCCAAAGCCTGGGCGGCACCCAGTTTCATACCGTCCTGCAGGGCTTTGAGCTGTTTGCGCTCCAGGGCGTGCAGTGTAAATTTTGTCAGGGGATAGGGTCTGGCATCGCTGCGGCATTGGATGAAGCGGTAGCCGGCCAGTCCCGCGGCCATGGTGACCTGCTGGGCCTGCCAGGCTTTGTTTTCGCCCTCAACCTCCAGTTCACACAGGTAGCTGATGGCATCCTTACAGTGTTTCACCCCATTGGCACTGGCCATTGCCAACTTGCGAAACTCTGCCTGAGTGAGGGGGGCTTTACCTGCGCGTACGATCAGTATGCGCTCGCTGGGGCCCTCGAAAAGATTGATCAGCTGAGTGCTGCCCAGCTTGGAGCCCAGGTCGCCGCGTTTCAGGATTTTGCCGATCACCCCCCCGGTGAGCTGGTCGAGACTTTTGCCGCTGCTACTGAGGCCGTTTTTGGCATCTGCCGAAATAATGGAACAGGCACTGCGTTGTTTGGTGATATCTGAAACCTTGGCGGAGAACTGCATGTTTCGCTTTCCTTAAAATCTGACAGTGGATGCATGGCCCCGAGCCGAGACATAGCAAGAATTTTTAGTGATAATGCGTCGCGCTAGTTTAACCCGACCGTGTGTGGATTGCTGTACCCAGTGGGAAACTTGTGCAGTATCACACCATTGCCATCGAGGAATGTCTTCGCCCCGTGATTATCTTCCGCTATCTCTGTCGCGAGCTGCTTTTTGCCACGCTGGCAGTCAGCGCAGTCCTGCTGTTAATGGTGATGAGCGGCCGATTTGTAAAATATCTGGCGGAGGCTGCGGCAGGTGATATTTCGGCCGATATCCTTTTCTCCCTGATGGGGTTCCGCCTGCCGGGTTTTCTGGAGTTGGTATTGCCGCTGGGTTTGTTTGTTGGAATTCTCCTCGCCTACGGACGGCTCTATATAGAGAGTGAAATGACGGTGCTGCACGCTTGCGGGTTCAGCGAGTGGCGTCTGCTGATGTACACCCTGGCGCCGGCGTTGATGGTGGCTCTGCTGGTGGCTTCCATGAGTTTGTACTTCTCACCGGCAGGGGTGGAACAATCTTCGAGCCTGTTAAATGCGGAAAAAGCCCGCAATGAGTTTGACCATCTGGTGCCGAGAAAATTTGTCTCTACCGGGGATGGTCGCGCGGTGTATTACGCCGATTTCCTCAGTAAGGACAAATCCACCATGCAGGGGGTATTTCTTGCCGAGCTGGGCGACGCGGGTGCCGGGACTGAAGCGGGTCACCAGGTAGTGATTCGCGCTCGTGAAGGTGTGCAGGAGATAGATCCGGAGACGGGATTGCGCTATTTGGTATTGCGTGACGGCTACCGCTACGAGGGTGTTCCCGGTCAGCGGGATTACCGCCAGATGGCGTTTGCCAGTTATGCGGTACTGTTGGAAGCGCCGCAAATGCGCAATCGCTGGCGCGACCAGATGGAGTCGGCTTCGACTCTGCAACTGCTGGGCAGTGACGATCCCAAGGAAAAGGCCTTTCTGTACTGGCGCTTGAGCCTTCCGCTATTGGTACTGGTTGTTGCAGTATTGGCAGTGCCGCTGTCACGCACCAACCCGAGACAGGGACGGTTTGCCAAAATGATCCCTGCGGTGCTGCTGTATATCACTTATCTGGTGACGTTGCAGGGGGTTCGCGGCGCGATTGAAGACGGCGAGATTGCTATCCCGGGGATGATCTGGCTGGTGCATCTGCCTTTTCTGCTGCTTGGGCTGTTACTCCTCACTGGCAAAGGGTGGTGGCGCAGACCCGGACGCCTGCCGGAAGGGACAAAGGAGTCGGCAGATGCTTAAGCTGGATCTCTATATTGGGCGCACCATCGCCCTGGCAATAGGTGCCGTACTGCTGGTTATTCTCGGCCTCGATATCGTCTTTGCCATTGTCGATCAGTTGAGTGAGTTCGAGAGGGGCTATGGCTTAGCTGAGGCAGTGCAGTATGTGGTCTGGACGCTACCTGCTCGAATCTATGGGCAGTTGGGTTTTTCGGCACTTGTGGGCTGTATGGTTGGACTGGGTACCCTGGCCGGTACCAGCGAACTGACCGTCATGCGCGCCGCCGGTGTGTCCATTGGCCGTATTGCCTGGGCGGTGATGAAACCGATTCTCGTGCTCATTGTGTCGGGGCTCGCCCTGGCAGAGTTTGTGATTCCCAAGACCAATGCGATTGCGGAAGGCAACAAGGCCAGGGCGCTGGGAGAGCTTGAGGCCAGCGGCCTGGAGCGAGGGCTCTGGTTGAGAGACAGCGGTGAATTCGTGCACTTCAATGCCGCCTTGCCGGATGGAGCGCTCTACGGGGTAACCCGCTACCAGTTCGGTGACAACCGGGAGCTGGAGAGAGTGGAATTCTCCGAGCGCGGCCAGTTTACCGGACAGCAGTGGTCGCTGGAGAACAGCCGTATTACCTCGTTTTCCACACAAAACTCCCACAGCGCACAGTTGCCAACCAGTGCGTGGAAAGCGGAAATCTCACCGGAATTGTTTGCGCTGATTGTGCCGCTGCCCTCGGATCTCTCGCCGCGGAATCTGTGGTCCTATGCCACTTTCCTCGATCGCAAAGGGGAAGACGCCAGCCGCTATTGGCTGCAATTCTGGAAAAAACTCCTGCAGCCACTCACGATTGCCGCCCTGGTGATGGTGGCTATTTCCTTTATATTCGGTCCACTCCGGGAAGTGACCACCGGGCTTCGGGTCTTTTCCGGCATTATTGTGGGCATCGTTTTCCAGACGGTGCAGGATATGCTCGGCCCCTCCTCGCTGGTGTTTGGCTTCCCGCCATTTCTCGCGGTACTACTGCCGATCGTGCTGTGCTTTGCCGCTGGCTGGTTATTGCTCAAGCGTGCGCGCTGAGCAGGCGGGCTATTTTTGCTTCTTGGGCAGCAGGCGCACCTGGGACTTGGAGATCAGATCGTGCCAGCTGGCCTTATCCGGCCTGGCCCAAGCGGAAAAATAGCCGAGGCCCAGGCAGGCGATAGAGAGGGGGCCCACTGTGGCACGCAGGAGGCATTGCCCCCAGGTCAATTGGATGCCGTCTGGGTTGGCCAACAACAGTCGCCAGGCGCGCATGCCGACTGTTTGTCCCGCCGCACGCCACGACCAGAAAAAATAGCCGGCAATAACCGCCACTGCACCCAGTTGGAAGAGGGGGCCTCCCACGCAGGGGCTGTAATCGAGGGTTTCCGGTTGGCAATGCAATCCCCCGAACACCGATGCCACAGGTAGGGCGACAAAGCCGTAGACCATCATTAGACCCGTCAAGATCAGGAGGTCGTAAAGCAGTGCCGCCAGGCGCCGTCCGACACCGGCGATGGGCAGTTTCGGGAACGAGGTCGCACGGGTTGAGGTACTCAAGGTTGTCTCCGCCAATACCAGTTGGCGGAGATTCTAACAAACTTGGGGGCAATCAGGAGGGGCCTTCAAGCGCTAAAACTCATACTCAAAGGAAAAACGAAACTTGTCGTTGGAGAGTCTGATGTCGTAATCGATGACACTGCCGATTTTTCCGCGATTGGTGGTATAGCGAAGCAGACTGTTCTGTACAGTCCGCTTGTTGCGCTGTTTGTAGGTTTCCCAGCCCATTTTCAGGATTTTGGAAACTACTTTACCGCCGGTGGTGGGGCGAAATTCATCCGGGTTGGTATGCATTTGCAGCCACTGGTAGTTCAGGCGTCGCTGCACGCCGCTCATGGTGTTATTCCTGAGGTAATCTGCGGCCTGGAATAAGGCCGTGTTATCCATGGCAAAAGCACTGTCGGAGAAAAATACACTTTCCGATTGTATATTCAGTGCCTGGTGGGAATCGGGGATAAACAGGTCGTCGGCGGAGCAGAGGCAGCAGGCGGGAAGTAAGAGTAGTCCGAATGTCTTTGCCAGGGTGCTGTGCAAACTGATTCGGAAACTGCAGAGTACCATTCTATCTCCCCCAAAGGCATGACGATTCACTTAGGTGGCCGCAAGCGGTGGTTGAATTAATTATGGGACACCTATGTCAATGTGTTTTCCTGTATTAATTAGGCGGCTGTTGCAACTTTTCATACTGGACAGTCGGGAAATGGCAGTTCCTTCCCCGGAGACCGCATGAATTGGGGAGTTTTCCATTTTTGTCCAAGGGGTCGGATCTGTGAGCAGGATGGCGCCAAGGTTTTTTTATTATTTTTTTGATATTGTGGCGCCAGACTTGATGAAAAATTGATCTTGTGCGCCGGGTCTGTCGATCTTGGCGGCCGCCCGGTCTATCGTTTCCACAGGGCATCTGGCGTGCACCGTATCTATACTGAGAGGCCAGTAAAGCCCTTCAGGGCGAAACGCCGGTGTCAGATCTAAGCTGTCCACACAGGATCAGGGAGGCGGGTTTGCCTGTATCCGGATGGAGAGGCTCCTGTAGCGCAGTCAATGCGAAACCATTGTCGATAAACAGTCTGACCCAGCTCGACAGCGTACGAAAATACCAGGGTGGTGTATCTGCAAAGCACCCTTCAATGCCCTCCCAGGTTCCCGCCCTCCAGCCGTCCCGATAGCACAATTTGTCGCAACAGAGCGCGGGATGTAAAGTTTGCACCAGCAGATGTCCTCCGGGATACAGCAGTTCCCTCGCCTCTGTGAAGAAACCCTCTATGGACTCACCAAACAGTGAGAAATTGCACACCGCCAGGTCAAAGTCTCGCTGTAGAGTTTTGGCGCATAAATTCTCGTAACAAAGCAGCCGAAACTCCTGGTGTTTTCCCGCGCAGTGCTGTGCCACTTCGATTAGCTGGGCGACGCCATCAATGCCGCAGACCTCTATCCCCTCTGCCGCAAGGGCCCGGGCCAACCAGCCCTCCCCGCAACCCACATCCAACACGCTCTTGGGTTTGCACGCCCGCACCGCATCGATAATTGCCCGGTCGGTTACCCGCCTGCGGCTGGGGATTGCGGCCTCTTCTATTACCCGCACCCACTCTCTGGCATTTCTGTGCCAACTCTGCAGGATTTTACTATCGCTGAATTCGCAATCCCTCACAATGGATTCCCCGCCTGGCTGTTATTCGCTTCTGGTTGAGTGTACCGTCGTGGGAAATCCAGTTGCAAAGGGGCCACGCTCTTATGTCTGCTCAAATGGTGTTTGATTATGTGATCGTAGGTGCCGGTTCTGCCGGCTGTGTACTGGCCAACCGACTGAGCGCCGATGAGCAACACCGGGTTTGCCTGCTGGAGGCAGGGCCGTCCGATAGCAGTCCGCTGATTTCAATGCCTTTGGGTATCGGTCACCTGCTGCCGGGTACCCGCTACAACCTTCACCACTACACCGAGCCCCAGGTGCATTTGCTGAATCGCCGCCTGTTCTGGCCGCGGGGACGCACTCTGGGCGGCAGCAGCGCTATCAATGCCATGGTTTATATTCGCGGTAGTGGTGAGGACTATGATGCCTGGGAGGCTGCCGGCAACCCCGGTTGGGGATGGCGGGACCTGTTGCCGTACTTCCTTTTGGCCGAGGGCAATGAGCGGGGAAGCGATGCCCACCACAGTGGCTATGGCCCCCTGTCTGTTGCGGACTTGAAGTGGAAGACGGAGGCGGGGCAGGCATTTGTACGGGCTGCGCAGTCCGCGGGGCACAGGCTTAACATGGATTTCAATGGCAGCCAGCAGTCGGGCGTCGGTTTTTATCAGGTCACCCAGCGCAGGGGGCGTCGCTGTTCTGCGGCTGCAGCGTATTTGCATCCGGTCAAGAGACGGCCGAATTTGCGTATCCGTACCCGAAGCCCGGTTGCCCGCTTGATTTTAAGGGGAGACAGGGCGACGGGGGTGGAATTGATCAACGGCAAGCAGATTCTGGCCAACAAGGAGGTTCTGCTTTGTGCCGGGGCGATCCAGTCTCCACAGATTCTCCTGCTTTCCGGCATTGGCCCACAGGAAGAACTGAGCAAATTCGACCTGCTGCCCCAGAATCATTTGCCCGGTGTCGGGAAGAATCTGCAGGATCACCTGGATATCACTCAGGTTATAGAGGCGTCGGCGCCGGTGAGCTTTTCTGAGTCCTTGTGGCCCAAACTGCAAAGCGCCTTGCGCGCGCCCGAGTTTTGGTTTCTGAATCGGGGACCGCTCACCAGTAACGTGGCCGAAGCCGGGGGATTTGCCAGCTCCACCCTGGCCAACGGCTGTCCGGATATTCAATTTCATCTGACTGCGGCACCGCTATTTCATCACGGCCTGATCAAGAAGCCCGGGTACGGGTATTCCCTGCACGCCTGTGCGCTGCGCCCCAAAAGCCGCGGAGAAATCACCCTGGATACGCAAGATCCGCGGGCGCTGCCGCGTATTCAGCCTCGTTATCTCAGTGAAGCTGAGGACCTGCAGGTGATGTTGGAGGCATTTGAGATGGCCGGGGATATTCTCGCCCAGGAGGATTTACTGCGCTATCAGAAACGCCACTGGCTGCCGGAGCAAAAGCTCACGAACAAAGCCGCTATAGAGCACTTTATTCGCCAGAATGCTGAGACCATCTACCATCCGGCGGGAACCTGCAAAATGGGCAATGATGAACTTGCCGTGGTTGATGCCGAGTTAAAAGTGCATGGGGTGGATGGACTGAGGGTTGTGGACGCCTCCATAATGCCCACCCTGATCAGCGGCAACACCAATGCGCCTGTGATCGCCATTGCGGAAAAGGCGGCGGATCTTATCCTGCAGCGCGATTCGCTGTCATTGATGAAGCATATACAACATCAGGAAACTGAATGATCTGGCAATGTCCTCTCTGTGCAAAGCCATTGATACCCGATCATAAGCGCTGGCACTGCAGTAACCGGCACAGTTTCGACTGTGCCCGGGAGGGATATGTCAATCTTCTGCCCGTGTACCGCAAACGCTGTAAAGAACCCGGGGATTCGGCACAGATGCTGCGCGCGCGGCGGCGCTTTCTCAAGGCGGGACACTACCGCCCGCTGGTAGAGGCGATTACAGCGCTGCTTCCCTATAAACCGGGGGGCAATCTGTTGGATATCGGTTGTGGCGAGGGCTATTATCTGCGCCAATTGGAGTCTGCCGGCTGGCACGGGCACGCGCTTGCCGGGGTGGATATTGCCAAGTTTGGGGTGCGTATGGCGGCCAAGTCGGACAGCGGCGCCCAGTTTGTCGTGGCGAGCAATGTCAATTTGCCAGTTGCCTCGGATAGCGTGGACCACCTGTTGCGTATTTTTGCACCAGCGCCGGATAGCGAAATGTTGCGGGTCATAAAAACCGGGGGATACCTGTTGGATGTCTCTCCCGGTCCGGATCATCTATGGACCCTGAAAGGTCGACTGTATAAAGAGCCGCGCAAGCACCCTGTGCCCAGGGCTGTGAAAGGGCTTTATCCCGAAGTGGATCTGCGTTGCTGCTTTCCACTTGAGCTGCGAGGCTGTGCGGCAATTGCCGACTTCCTCGCCATGACACCGCTCGCCTGGAAGGGAAACCGGGAGACCCGCGCTGCATTGGCTCAGCAGGACAGCCTGACACTGGAAGCCGACTTTGTCGTACGCCGTTTTATTAACCCTGCATCCAGATAGCGCTTTCATGGCCTGTCTGATGATCGCTATTGAAATATCGGTACAATTGCCGGAGCTACCTGTATCCCAGGGCGCGTATCATTCCCTCGGTGGTATTAAGACCCACCTCAGGGCTGTATATGGGTGAAGCAGAGGTAACAAGCAAGATTCATGGCAACACCAAAAGATTACGGATTTATGCGTAGAGCCCTGGAGCTGGCAGAAATTGCTGCCTCGCGTGGCGAGGTGCCGGTAGGGGCGGTTTTGGTGCATAACGGTAAGGTGGTCGGTGAGGGCAGCAATCGCCCTATCGGAGACTGCGATCCCAGCGCTCACGCGGAAATTGTCGCCTTGCGCCACGCTGCCGCGGGGCTGCAAAATTACCGCCTGCCAAATACTACGCTGTATGTAACCATCGAGCCCTGCACCATGTGTTTTGGCGCATTGGTGCATGCGCGGGTGGGGCGCCTGGTCTACGGTGCCTGCGAACCCCGTGCAGGCGTTGTAGAGAGCCACTTAAGGTTGGGCCAGAAGGACTTTTTCAATCATAAAATTTATATAGAGTCCGGGATTATGGCTAAGGAAGCGGGAAGACTGGTGCGCGAGTTTTTTTATGATCGACGCTGAAACAGCCTTTGCCTTTGTGATCAATTGCATTGTTACCGCGGCCGTCGTGCTGATTCACCAGACAGTACTCAATGTGCTCACTCGTATCGGGCAATGGCACTCCCTGCGGTACAATGTGGGGCTTATGATCGGGGTATTTGGCGCACTGCTGGCTCATGTGGCGGAGATCTGGCTGTTCGCCTACAGCTATTACTTTATGGTGAATTCACCGTATTTTGGCACACTGATTGGTAACTTTAATGGCAGCCTGCTGGACTGTGCCTATTTCTCGTTCACCACTTACACTTCACTCGGTTTCGGGGATATCGAACCGCACGGGCACCTGCGTTTTACTGCGGGTCTGGAGGCGCTGACGGGATTGATGATGATTACCTGGACCGCTTCGTTTATGTTCGTGAAAATGCAAAGGCACTGGGAGAGCTAGCACTGCCGCTCTCTGAAGCGGGTGTCAGGGTTTTATTCTCACCGTGCGTCCGGTACGTCGATGGGGTTTTTGTGCCGGATAGAATGCGCGCGCATGGCGGATCAGATAGTAATGCCGCCCGACACTGCGCCACAGTTTTCCAATAGGGTGCAACCAGTACAGCCATGGGGTGACCTTGGTCTTGCCCATATTGGACTTCACGATGCTGGAAGCGTGTTCGGTCTCCCACAGCAAATGTGGTTCGACGCCATACAGGTGCAGATCGAATTGCCAGAAGTGATCAAAAACTTTGTCGATGGGTTCCAAGATACGGTTGGCATAATTCAACACTTTCCGCATCCCCTCCCGGTTGATGAGGTATCCCTGGGCTCCGCACCAGCCGCGCTCGGGGCGCACGAGTTTGTGGATACCATCCCCCAGGATTTTTACTACCCGGCGCTTCCTGAGCTTGAGCCCCATCAGGCGGATCATCTCCACCTCGGGGGGCAGGCGCTCCAGCTCTGCCAGGACCCTGCCAAAATCCGGCTCCAGCTGCACATCGTCCTCCAGAATACAGATCCTGTTGAATCCGGCCCGGTATGCGCGGTTTATGGTGCGAAGGTGGGCCAGATAGCAGCCGATTTCAGAACTTGTCAGCTCGCATAAGTGGCGCCAGCGGGTGGCTGCATTGGCGATATATTCACCCGCTTCAAGCCGGGGAAAATCCGTGCGGCCGTCGATACCGGCAACAAGATCAGTGCGCAGACGCTGGCTCCTAAGGACGTCCAGCAGGCCGTGTACACCCTCACCTCGGGGATGGAGAGTGATCACCCAGCAAGGGGTTTGGGCGATATAAGCGGTGACTTTTTGCGCCCGACGCTCCAGTGTCGAGCGGCTGGGCGGAGGTCGTCGCAGTCGCTGGTTATGCTGGGAAACATTCGGTTTCCGTCTCCCGCCAGGCTTTGTCAGCGCTTGCATCTGCCTGGCGTTGGATGGCGCCGCTTGGCGGTCAGCGCTTCTACAGGGGGGGATTGCTGCCCATAGGATTGGGAGATAGCAAGGACTGGGCCTGCCGGCGGCTTGAAGGGTGAACTGGCGCTTCAACTTTTGCCAGTACTGCTGGAGTATCATGGCTGGTTTCTACTATCCGCCAACAGATAGAGCCACGGGTTTGTACAGCACCACAATTCAGGTGGGGCGGTGTATGACATGGGAGGGTCCCCTGTATCTGCCACAAGACACCTGAGCACCGGGGAATCCTACTATCCGGACTCGGAGTAGTCTGATAACAACCTGTTCAGGTGTGTTCCCTGTTGCCCCCTGGCATTGTCTTTCTGAAAGCAGCCTACTTTCACTCAACGCAATCTCCATGCGGTCGATGTCGCAACTACAATTGGATACTAATGTTTGACTCTGGAGTCGGGTGTTTTTCGTGCTACCGCTGCCAGTTTTGCTGAGGGATGGTCGTTGTTCTCTCCCCTGACACAAGCGATAGCCGGTCTGGTGAATGGGCATTGGCAGGGCGGGTGGCCGGCAGTGCAGCGTTTGCAGGTCTGTGTGGATTGTTGGTGCGCGGAGTATGTGTTCCGTGATTCCTGGTTCGTTTTTTAATATCTACACAGTGATCGAATACATCAATGCAATCATGCACGATTGCCATGGCAATCGTGGTGGAGAAAGCCCCTGGGAATCAGTAACAAGAGCGTCAAAAATTTCCGGGCAATCAAGAGGCAGGGGGCAAAATGGACCGGGGTACGCATGGCATATTTTTTAAGAAAATAAAAGATTGAGCGATAAGAGAAAAAATAGCGCTTATTGTACAAGTTGCCGGCTAATTTTTCCGGCTTGTTCCAGATGTGCCTTTGTCAGTGAGGGCTGAGTATATTTTAGAGATAGCAACATGAAAATTCTGCTTTTATGGATAAGTTGGATTCTGCTGATGTTGATATCACTGCCGGCGTTATCAAAACGTGTGGAATACACCTTGGTGGTGGATCGTGAGCCCAGAAGTATTACAGGAAAAACGGTGCAGGCGATCACCATTAACAGCCAGCTACCTGGTCCGACACTGGAATTTGTCGAAGGCGATTACGCTGTAATGCATGTGGAAAACCACATGGAAAAACCCATTACAATCCACTGGCACGGTCTTTTGGTGCCCAACCATATGGATGGTGTGCCCTATGTAACCAATGTCCCCATTATGCCTGGTAGTGCTTTCACCTATGAATTCCCGATCAAGCAGAGTGGCACTTATTGGTATCATTCGCACTTTGGCTTGCAGGAGCAGTACGGTCTGACTGGTCCTATTATTATTCACCCCAAAGAGCGCCCCCCCAATGCACCAGTTGATCAGATCATTATGCTGGCGGATTGGAATGATGAGCGCCCGGAAGAGACACTGCGAAAGCTCAAACGCGATAACGAAGGCTTTGCCATCCGCACCGGTAACTCGCAAACCCTGGTTGGCGCCATTCGGGCGGGAACCATCGGCAATGTGACTAAACGGAACCTGTATTCCCTGATCAATGCGGAGGTTTCCGATATCGCTTACGACAGGGTTATCACCAATGGCCGAAAGGACTGGGTTGTGGATCAGCCAGCCGGTCGGCAGGTCCGGTTGCGGGTTATTAATGGCAGTACTTCCACGTATTTTTACCTGAACTATGCAGGCGGTCCAATGACCGTTATTGCTGCCGATGGCCAGGATATTGAACCGATTGAGTTGGAGCGGATGTTGATTGCCGTCGCGGAGACCTACGACATACTGGTCACGGTGCCCGAGGGCAAAAGCCTGGAGTTTCGCGCTACTAATTACGATGGTTCCAACCATACCTCCAGTTGGATCGGGCGTGGCGAAAAAGTCTTTGCGCCGGCTATCGAGAGACCGAATATCTATACCTACGCAGCCAACGTGGGCACTGAAATGATTCAGCGTATCCAGAAGAAGCATAAAAGCTCCGGGGGGATGCCTAAATCAGATATGGGGCATATCACTAATATCGAGGGCTCCATATTGACCGGTGGCGATGCACAACAACGTCCACCAGCCCCTTACCAGCAACTGCGCTCAGTCACTTCCACCGCCCTGCCCAAACACGCCCCTACCCGTAGTGTGAAATTGATGCTGACCGGTGATATGAAACGCTATGTGTGGTCCATGAATGGCAAAACCCTGAGTGAAGATGCTTATATCAAAATCAAGAAAGGAGAAAATGTGCGGTTTGTGATGGTAAACAGCACCATGATGCGCCACCCCATGCACCTGCATGGGCACTTTTTCCGGGTAGTGAATGGCCAGGGCGATTATTCACCCCTAAAACACACGGTGGATGTGGCACCGATGAGCACCACCATGATCGAATTTAAAGCCAACGAGGAGAAAGACTGGTTCTTCCACTGCCATATTCTGTATCACCTGGAGTCCGGTATGGCGCGAATCGTTCACTACGAAGGCACGGAAGTGTCTCCGGAAATTCAGGCGATTCGCTATAAAGCACTGGAAGACCCCTGGTATGCCTGGGCGGATATTGGCCTGCAGACCAATATGAACACAGGCTTCATGATAACGCGCAACAATCGTAACGATGTATTTCTGACCTGGGAGAGCAACTGGGACAACGAGTATCAAGCAACGCTCGGGTACTATCGCTTTGTGAACCGCTTTTTCTCCGGTTTTGTGGGCGTTAACACCGATACTGATCTTGACCCCCACCGCACCCGTGCCGTGGCAGGCTTCTACTGTCTTTTGCCTTTCAAAATTAATGCCCTGTTGTGGGCGGATGACCGCGGCAACGGACGGATCACGATTAGTCGGGAGCTGGCGATTATTGACCGGTTCGGGTTAGGTTTTGAGTACGAGTACGATTCCTTCTCCAAATCCGAATACGTCGTGGAACTCACTTATTGGCATTCGGATTTTTTATCCTTTGCTGCCAGCTATCACAATGAATATCACGGTGGCGTTGGGGTGTTACTCCGGTTTTGAAGTTTGTTTTGTGTCCGCTCTCCCCTGTATAAAGCACTCCGCTCAACGGTTTGATCAGTGAGGTAAAGGTGCTATCTGAACTCCTGGAAATTCCTGTCTGGTGGAGTCCTTTGAGCACGGCATTCATGCCGGTAGTGGATTTGGCTTTGGGAACTCTATAGTCGGTAAAATGACGCTGCGAGCAAAACCCAAAGGCAGGGGAACAATCAGGCTGGCTATGTGAATAATACCCGGCCTATCGGTCAGCTTCCACCCTTGGCGGCAGTGGCTTACAAAGATAAACTGTATGTGCGTACAGGATTTAAGTAGCACCCCCGAATGAAATACTTATCCTTATATAGCTGCAGCATTGCTTGCGGCTTCCCGTCCCCAGCAGATGATCACAAGGAGGCCAGCCTTAGTCTTGATGAACACTTGATCACTAAACCCGCGGCAACTTTTATCGCGCGTGCCAATAGCGATTCGATGCAGGGGCTTGGGATCTTTGACCGGGATCTGCTGATTGTCGACCGCTCCCTGGAACCGGTACAGGGCGATGTGGTGGTGGTCGCTCTGGGTGGCCATTTGGCCTGCAAAGTGCAGGATCGTCACCACAGGCGCCTTTTGTAGACAAAAAGCAAATATCCTCCAATCCCTATCCGGGAGGGGCAAGACTTGAGTGTGGAAGGGGTGGTCAAGGCCTCCGTTCGCTACCATCGGCCTCTGTGAATGCTGGCATTGGTGGATTGCAACAGCTGTTACGCCAGCTGTGAGCAGATTTTTCGGCCGGATCTTCGCGCTAAGCCGGTGGTGGTACTCTCCCTTAACGACGGTTTTATTGTGGCACGTTCGAAAGAGGCCAAATCGTTGGGTATCGGGGATCTTGAGCCCGTCTTTAAGATCGAGCCTCTGTTGTGGCTGCACCAGGTGGCTATCTTCTCCGGCAACTACCCCCTTTATGGGGATATCTCGCACCGGGGGATAACGACCTTGCGGCAGTTCAGCTCGGAAGTGGAAGTGTACAGTATTGACGAAATGTTCCTTGAGCTTCAGGGCCTACAGAAGCATTGGCTGGATTACGGACGGCAGATTCGCCAAACGCTGTGGCGGGATGCTCATATGCCCGTGGGTGGAGGTACACATGCGGATGTTTACATTTTTGACGGTCATAGATTGTTTATCTGATGAGCTATTGGTAGCAGTTTGTCTAATGATGACAGTAAGAATGGCTCCTTTTCGGACTTTTCCAACTGTGTAACGCTTCCATTATTTAGGAGCCAAATAGGATCGGTAAGCAAGCTGCAGCTAATGCGTAATGGCGTGCAATAGGTATGGTGTGACGCAGGCAGTGGGCTGTGGTAGGATGCCGCGCAAAATGGGGTTTGAGGCGAACACCTCAAAAAATTGGCTATATAACATGTGGTTTAGATGTTGCTAAGAGTCAGAGAGTTAGGTATGGCACAGCTTTAGCTGCTCAGGGGTCAATTTTATGAAATAAATCTCCTTCAGATGAGCTCAGCTAAAGTATAAATGTTTCTCGGCTTGATTGTGAAGGGACTGGTTCACATATATTTAAGAAGTTAGAAAGATATGGGTCCTACAGTTCAGCGTACCGTTTGGCAGATCCAGCGCGATGTGATTTATGCGTTGCTGGTTAGAGAGATGAAAACCCGCTTTGGCAAATGGCGGCTAGGCTATGCTTGGGCCCTACTTGAGCCGGCAATGCACATCATGGTGCTGGCGGCAGTTTTCAGTTTTCTCGGCAGGGAGTTCTATCCGGGCATACCTACTTTGTTATTTATGCTGGGGGGCATAGCGCCATTTCTATTTTTCAGCCACTGTTTTTCCAAAAGCCTGGCTACAGTAGCTTCCAATCGCGGGCTATTTAATTATCGCCAGCTACGCCCTTTTGATGCTGTACTCAGCAGAGTTTTGCTGGAGTTCATTATTTACCTGTTAAGCCTGATCGCATTGCTTGTTGTGCTGGCATGGTGCGGTGTGCAAGCCGCCTTCGGTAATTTTCTTTTGTTGGTTGAAGTCAATGTTCTTTTTTTTGGCTTTTGCTTGGGCTTGAGTCTGGTCCTTTGTGTTGTGGGAGAAAGGTATCCAGAGTTTTCTAAAGTGCTTCCTGTGCTTGTGCGGCCTTTGTACTTTATGTCAGGTGTATTTTTTTCGCTCGACCAGATTCCAAAAGAGTATCATCCATATTTGATCTGGAATCCCTTGTTGCATGTAATAGAACTTACCCGCCAGGGCTTGTTTGCCAGTTACCATGGCATGTTTTCCAGCTTTCAGCATCTTGCATTCACTGCAATCGGAATGCTGGCATTTGGGCTGCTGGTTTATAGAGTGAGTTGGCGTGATTTGGTGCGCACCCAATGATTAAGTTGGAGAACCTTACAAAGTCTTATCTAACGCCCCAGGGTCGTAATGTACTGTTCAAAGCTGTAAATGCTACTTTTCCTGAGGGTAAAAATATAGGCATTCTCGGGCGCAATGGAGCAGGTAAGTCAACTTTGTTGCGTATTATGGGGGGGATTGACTATCCCGATGCCGGGCGAGTGATTACGAATCAAAGAATATCCTGGCCGATGGGGCTGTCTGGTGGTTTTCAGGGGAGCATGACCGGCAGGGAGAATGTTGCCTTTGTCTGCGGACTTCACGGTATCTGGGGTGCTGGCCAACGCAAGGTGATGGATACAGTTCAGGAGTTTGCCGAAATTGGAAATTATTTCGACGCCCCGATTAAAAATTATTCTTCAGGTATGCGATCACGCCTCGCTTTTGGGTTGAGTATTGCTGTTGATTTTGATGTCTACCTGGTAGATGAAGTCATGTCAGTAGGGGATGCCCAATTCAAGAATAAATGTGAAGCGGTTATTGCTGAAAAGCGCAAGACCTCCACTTTTATTATTGTTGCCCATTCGATGCCATTGCTGAGAAAAAATTGTGAAGTGGGAATCTACCTTGAAGAGGGAAGAGTGAAAATTTGTGGCTCTATGGATGAAGCTATTGCTCTGTATCTGAAAGGCGCAGCTTCTCGGTAGAAGAGCAATATAGCATCGTAAATATTCAAATAAGAAGTGTATATTAAAGTAGATGGAAGAAAAAAATTCGCGTACAGATGAGCAAATCGAAATAGTGGGGAGTAAGGCACTGCGGGGGGTGGTTAATACAGTAAGGAAAACTGTTGGAAATCTCTCAGATCATGTGAGTGATACACACCGAAAGCCTGTAGAGTTTTTACGCCGCTGGCGTGGCTTGTTGCTCTTTGTCGCAGCTCCTCTGTTGATTGTTGGAGCTTATTACGCATTCTGGGTCTCAGAACGTTATGTGAGCCATGCGCAGCTAATAGTGAAAGACAGCGCCGCCCCTCAAGCGACATCCCACTCGCTGGGATTTTTGGTTCCGGGTATAGGATCTGATAATCAGGATGTTTTTCTGGTGGTCAATTATATCCAGTCTTTGGATATGGCGTTGTATCTGGATGAAGAATTAGATCTTGCGAATTATTATAAGAGCAATCGCCACGATGTATTCTCCCGTCTTGATGCGGATGCAACCCAGGAAGACTACCTGGTGTATTATCGACAGCATATTGGCGTTGGTCTGGACGAGGCTACAGGTATTATTTCCATTGAGATGCAAGCGTTCGATTCGAGTTTTGCTCAGCATCTAGTCGAGACTGTTATTCAAAAATCAGAAGATTTTGTGAACGCAATCAGTAATCAGCTTGCAGATAAACAGGTTGATTTTGTAAAAAGCGAATTGGCATTAGCCCAGAAAAATTTACGTAGCTCAAAACAGGAAATTCTGGATTTTCAGAACCGTAATAATATTGTGAGCCCGGAAGAGCTTACCAAAGGAATCGGTAGTATTATCCAGGGGCTTGAAGCCAAACTTGCAGAGCAACGTGCCGAGTATACGGCGGCAAAGACCTATTTGAACCCGGATTCTTCCCAGATTATTTCCATGCAGTCGGGGATCGACGCACTAGAGCATCAAATTGAAATGGAAAAAGTTCGCCTGGTGGGGATAGATAAGGAAGGGAAGCAAAGACTGAATAGCTTGGGGGCACAGTTTCAAAACCTGGAACTTGATCTTCAATTCGCAACAGATGCCTATGCGGCCTCTTTAAAAGCTTTAGAAACTGCCCGTATGGAAGCCTCTGGAAAACTGAAACACTTGATGGTGGTCGCACAACCCTCTCTGGCAGAAGAAGCGGGATATCCGCGTAAATTATATAATTTGACGAGTTTTGCCGTTATGTTGCTGTTGCTGTACGGGGTTGGAAAAATGCTGGCTGCCAGTATCCGTGATCATAGAATGTAGGAAGATCCTTATAGTACAAAGTTGACCCCACGCAAGAGTAACGATATTTCTGTGGTAGGTTTGCAAGAGGATGGTGGGTAAGGCAGTAATATATTTTTGTTGGATAAATAGTACAGAAAATGCTTGCAAGAGCGGCACAGCAGCCTTGTTTGTTGAAAGAGTGAATTTAGTCAAATAGATTAGCAGAAATGACCGCAAGAAAAGTAAGAAGTTATCGTTTAGTTCTGGGCCTGTTGGCTTTCTTTGTGTGCCCACAGGTTGCGGCTCTTGAAACACAACTGTTAGACAATAAAGAAGCTTCGGAATTGCCGCAATCGGGGGTTCCGGTTTTTGGTCAATCTCTTTTTCGGGGGGCTTTTAAGGATCAGCCTTTCAGTGGTTTCAATCCGGATTACCGCATTACGGTGGGTGATCAAATAACTCTGCAGCTGTGGGGTGCCTATGACTTTAATTCGACCTTATTGGTAGATCCGCAGGGCAATATTTTTGTACCGGAAGTGGGGCCGATCCATGTGGGGGGGGTCAAAAACGGTGAGCTCAATGATTTTGTCTTGCGTTATGTAAAACGTGTGTTCAAGAAAAATGTGCAGGCCTATGCAAATCTGGAAGCCAGCCAGCCGGTAAAGGTATTTGTTACCGGATACGTCAATAAGCCTGGATTATATAATGGCTTTTCCTCGGATTCCGTTCTCTACTACCTGGATAGTGCGGGAGGTATAGATCCTGAAACTGGAAGTTTTATTGACATCAAGGTAATGCGCAGCGGAAAACCGATACAAAAGATCAACCTCTACAATTTTCTGGTAAAAGGTATCATGCCATCATTGCAATTACGCAGTGGTGATGTAGTCGTCGTTGGCTCACGCAAAGGCTCTGTGACCATGAAAGGGGCTGTGCAGCAGGTGGCACAAATGGAGTTTATTGGCCCTTATACACAGTTGGGTGAAATGCTCTTGGTGACCAAGCCGGAACCTCAAGCCAATTTTGCCCGCATCACTCAGGTAATTGATGGATTACGGCAGGCGAGTTATCTACCACTGACCGAAGCGATGGCGGTGTACCTCTACCCTGGTGCCCAGGTGGAGCTTGTGCGGGATAACGATATCGAATCGATTTCAATTCGTGTCTCCGGAGAGCTGGATGGTCCGGCTACTTACGTACTGCCCTACGGCGCCACACTAAATGAGTTGATGATACAGTTGAATTTCCGCGAAAACGCAGACCAGTCCGCGGTACAGCTTTATCGCAAAAGTGTCGCGGAAAAGCAGCGGGCGGCTTTGGATCGTTCTCTGGATGCTTTACAAATGGAAGTGCTGACAAGGCAGCCGAATACGGACCTTGAAAAGACGGCGCAGAAAGATAATGCGACCATGATACAAAGTTTCATTGAGCAGGCCCGTAAAGCGGAACCTCGGGGACAGATAGTGATAGCGAATAGCTCCAATGCTGCACAGATGCTGCTGGAAGATGGCGATGAACTTGTTGTACCGCTGAAAGCCTCCACGGTTTCCGTTGTAGGCGAGGTTATTTTCCCGACTTCTCTCGTCTACAGTAAAAAACGCACTCTGGATGAATATATCGAACTGGCAGGTGGGTTTGCCAATAATGCCAATCAGGATGAACTGATCATTTTACATCTGGATGGGACCATCAGCAGAATTGAGGACAGAGATTTCGATAATCGACTGGGTGATCGGTTGCGCCCCGGAGATGAGATCATGGTAATGCCCAAAATTCACTCCAGTGAATTACAGGTAACTAAAGATATTACGGAAATACTGTACCGTATAGCGGTGGGCACCGCAGCTGTCCTGTCTTTTTAATTAGGCAGGTTGTTGTACTTGTACTGACAAAATTACAACGCATAAATGTAATGACAAATTTTAAAAAAGCTGGGGGCAATGAAATGGTAATGCTGGGCTCTTCCGATAGAAAGGGGATAATTTTGGCAGGAGGATCAGGTACGCGTCTGTATCCTCTGACCAAAGGTGTCAGTAAACAGTTGATGGCGGTTTATGACAAGCCTATGATTTATTATCCCCTGACGACATTAATGTTGGCGGGTATCAAGGATATTCTGATCATTACCACACCTGAAGAGCAGTGTCTGTATCAACGCCTGCTGGAAGATGGTGCTCAGTGGGGTATCAATATTTCATATGCGGTACAACCCTCACCAGATGGCCTCGCCCAAGCTTTCCTGATTGGCAGAGCGCATGTGGGTAACAAAAATAGTGCGCTTGTACTGGGTGATAATATTTTCTATGCGCAAAATTTCAGTCAGTTACTCCAGCATGCCGATGTCAGGGAAGCCGGCGCTACTGTATTTGGCTACCGCGTTGCCGATGCAAGTGCTTATGGTGTGGTGGAATTCGACAAGGAAGACATGGCAGTCAGCCTGGAAGAAAAGCCGGCACAACCGAAATCCAACTACGCAGTCACCGGTCTCTACTTCTACGACAATCAGGTGTGCGACATTGCGCGGGAAGTCAAACCCAGCCCTCGCGGTGAGTTGGAGATCACCGACATCAATAAAGTCTATCTGGAACGCGGCCAGCTCAACGTGGAGCTGATGAGCCGCGGTAGCGCCTGGCTGGATACCGGTACCCACGACAACCTGCTGGAAGCTGCGCACTTTGTACAAACCATTGAGCGACGCCAGGGGCTGAAAATCGCTTGCCCGGAAGAAGTGGCCTACCGCAAGGGCTTTATCTCAGCCGAACAGCTGGAAAAGCAGGCCCACCCGTTGCGCAAAAGCGGCTACGGCGAATACCTGCTGAATCTGCTGCTGGAAACCGGTGAAAGCTCCCCCTTCAACCAGCAACGTTTCGCCGCCGTTGTCTGAATAAAAACAAGACGAATACAAAAGTAGTATGAAAGTAATTGCAACAGCTATTCCCGATGTAAAAATCATCGAACCCAAAGTCTTTGGCGACAGACGTGGCTTCTTCTTTGAGTCTTTCCGCCAGGACCTGTTCAATAGTGAATGCGCCGAGCGTGTATTCGTACAGGACAACCACAGCAAGTCCACCCAGGGAATCCTGCGCGGCCTGCATTACCAGACCGAACGGGCTCAAGGAAAACTGGTTCGCGTGACAATGGGTGAGGTCTTCGACGTAGCTGTTGACCTGCGTAAAAGCTCTCTTACCTTTGGCCAATGGGTCGGTTCCACTCTGTCCGCAGAAAACAAACGCCAACTTTGGGTTCCGGAGGGCTTCGCTCATGGCTTCTATGTCATCAGTGCCGAGGCCGAATTCGCCTACAAATGCACTGACTACTACGCCCCTGAGCACGAACAGTCTCTGCGCTGGGATGACCCGGAACTCGCCATCGAATGGCCCCTGGTAAATGACGAAGCCCCCAGACTTTCCACCAAAGACGCGGAAGGAAAGCGCCTGAAAGATGCCGTAACTTTCCCGTAAGTATGCTGGGCCTAGGCACTTGAGCACAGGTGATTTCGGGGCTTTGGAGCTTCGGCCCCGCAAAGCTGCACTGTGAACACTGAGCTCTAGTCCGGCAAGGGGTTGCAGGCTTGTAATAAAGGTAGAGGTGGTCGTTGCCGCGCGCGATTGAAGTTGCCAGCGATACCAAACCCGGCCCCACACAAAGAACGAACAGAATTACAGAAAACGACAAATGAACATCGTACTAACCGGCAAAAACGGCCAACTGGCTCGGGAACTGCAAAAGCGCAAACCAAGTAATATCGAGCTGGTGGCCCTGGACCGCAATGACCTGGATATCACTAACGCCCTCCAGGTCATGGAAGTCATCACCGAATACAAGCCGGAAGTGGTCATTAATGCCTCCGCCTACACAGCGGTAGATAAAGCCGAGTCAGAAAGAGGGCAGGCTTTCGCCGTCAACGCCATTGGTCCGGAAAACCTGGCGAAAGCCTGCAAGGCATTCGGCAAAGGCCTGATCCATATATCCACCGATTTCGTATTCGATGGCCAAAGCCCTACCCCCTACCAGCCGAAAGATACCGTCCGCCCCCTTGGCGTATACGGCGAAAGCAAAGCGGCGGGCGAGGTGGCTGTCCAGTCCCTGCTGCCGGAAGCCGTAATACTGCGCACCGCTTGGGTTTACAGCGCCCACGGGGTTAACTTCGTCAACACCATGTTGCGCCTGATGCGCGAGCGCAAGAAGCTGGGCGTAGTTGCGGACCAGGTAGGTACACCAACCAGTACACACACACTGGCTGGCGCCATCTATGCCCTGGTTCACAAGCGAGGCGCAAGTGGTATCTACCACTGCACCGACGCCGGTGCTGCCAGTTGGTACGATTTCGCCGTGGCCATTTCTGAAGAGGCCAGGCAGGTGGGCCTGCTCCCCTTGGAAAAGATTGTGCAAATCAAACCGATAGGAACTGCCGACTACCTAACCCCGGCGGCAAGGCCAGCTTACAGCGTTCTGGATAAAGCCCGCCTGGTGAAGGATTTGGGAATTGAGTTGCAACACTGGCGCCAGGCACTGCGCCTGGTCCTAAAGGAAAAGAAAGTTATCGAGAAGATTGCTTGTAGGTGAGCCTTGGGGCGGCAGAATCCCAATTCGGTAAAAGCAGTATACCCGCTTATTCTTCCGCTCGCTTGCGGTACAGGAGAGGTGACTGGGAAGGTATGAAAGAGTGGCCCCTGATCGCAATCAATACCGAAAAAACTATCGCAGGCTAAAATAGTAACTCTCTGAACAAGAAAAACTTTGAGTCAGTTAACAAATTGAAGTGAAACCACAGCAAGAAAATGAGCAATCTACTGGTAACCGGCGGCGCTGGCTTTATAGGCGCAAACTTTGTCCACTACTGGATGAAAACTTACCCGCAAGACAAGGTCGTTGTACTGGACGCACTCACTTATGCCGGCAACAAGGCCAACTTGGAACCGATAGGAGGCAACCAGAACTTCTTCTTCTGCCACGGCGATATCTGTGACACGGCTTTGGTGGAAACCCTGCTCAAGGAACACCGTATAGACACCCTGGTGCACTTTGCGGCCGAGAGCCACGTAGATAGATCCATCAGCAGCCCGGATACTTTTATCGAAACTAATATCATCGGCACATATAGTCTGCTCCAGGCTGCCAAGAAAATCTGGCTGGATGAGGGCCTGAATAAAGAAAACCATCGTTTCCACCACGTCTCCACCGACGAGGTCTATGGTACCTTGGGCCCCGAGGATCCTCCCTTCAGTGAGACCATGCCTTACGCGCCGAATAGCCCCTATTCGGCCAGTAAAGCCGCGTCCGATCACCTGGTGCGCGCTTACCACCATACCTATGGGCTGAAAGTTACCACTAGCAACTGCTCCAACAACTACGGGCCCTACCATTTTCCGGAGAAACTGATACCGCTGGTGATCACCAATATCCTACTGGACAAGCCACTACCCATTTACGGTGATGGCCGGCAGATCCGCGACTGGCTATATGTAGAGGACCATGCTCGGGGTATCGATCTAGTTATCAAAAAGGGGCAACTGGGGGAGTGCTACAACATTGGTGGGATCAACGAATGGGCGAATATCGATATCGTCAAATTGATCTGTAATCTGATGAGTCAACAGTTCGCGGAGAGTCCTGTACTAGCGGATAAGTATCCGCTAGCTAGCAATGCTATTAACTGCAAGGCAGAGAATCTTATTGTTTTTGTAGCCGATAGATCAGGGCATGACCGTCGCTACGCTATTGATCCCTCTAAATCAAGCCGAGATTTGGGATATCAGCCACTTCAAAGTTTTGAGAATGGTATTAAGAAAACTATTAAATGGTATCTGGAAGAAAGTTCATGGTGGAGTGGACTGTAAAAGAGAATTAATAAGCGATAGCCGTTATTATTTTTTTCATTTTAGGTAAAGTTAGGATGACTGTAAGCACAGTAATAAGATTTCATGACATTAAATCGCTAAATTTATTGGAGAGAGCCATACAATCATTGCATTCACAGTCAAATACTTCTGTGAAGCCGATAATTGTTCTCCAAAGGTTTTCTAGTGAAAATGAGCTGTTGGTAAGAAAGATGCTTTCAGAAAACTGGTTTTTTAGAGAGCACGCAAAGCCAAAAGTAATAAACTTTCACGATAATTTAGTTCATGATGCAAGGTCTAAATTGATGACTGTTGGTATGAATGCTCATATTGAATCTGAAAACCGGTACTTAGCATTTTTGGATTATGACGATTATATGTACAGTCATGCGTATAGTGTCCTGATTAATTCTCTAGGTAAATCTAAAGCGGCAATTGCCTTTGCTACTGTTGAGATGGCTAAAGTGATTGCGCTAAAGGACTATGAGTTTATATATGAAATATCGCTTCCATTTCAAGGTGCGAATAAGATTGATTTACTAAAAGAGAATTTTTGTCCAATCCATTCTTATATTGTTGATACAACTCGCATAGATGCGACCGAATTATATTTTCAGAGCGATATGACAAGGTTGGAGGATTACGAGTTTTTATTACGCATCGCCGGATGTAACCCTTGCGACTTTAGTCAGTTAGGGGTAAAAATTGGATGTTATATCATGAGAAATGATGGCAGTAACTCTACACCGACTGAGGCAGATGGTTCTGATGGAGAGGAGAAGCAAAAAATATGGGAATTTAATAGAAGAAAGCTGCTATCTCAAAGATCAAAAATTGAAGTGAAATTCTATGCGTCAGATTTTTAATTGTTTTTGGGGTAATGGTGTGGACATAGTTGCTAAAAAACTATTAGATAATCGATTGTTTGACCCTGAATACATGGAAAGGGTTAGTGTTTCTAGTGATGACAAAAAGGAGAAGGTTACTTGCGAGGAGTACTGCTCCCGAAGAGAACTCTGGAGGGTAACAACTTCTGGCCTTTTCTGCGGCAGATATTACTTGAATAGATATCATGATATTATAAATTTTTCTGATTCTCCAGCAACCCATTACTTGAAATATGGTTTTCATGAGGGAAGATCTCCATCTCCGTTAATTGACATCAAGTTTATTTGTGAGCAATATCGCGCAAAAATTTCTCAAGGAATTGGGAGGAGAAATGATCTTATCTCAGATCAAGAAATATTAAGCCAGTACCCAAGTCTTTATGAATTGCTGAGAGAGTTGGATATTTCTCCAAATCCTATTTTTGATAATAACTTTTTTAGGGGGCGATATGACTGTCAAGATGATCTACCAATTTTAGTATATTTGCGGTTAAGAAGCGGCTATTCTTCTAGTTTTTCATGTTTAGAAACTACTCCACTTTTTTCAATGGAAAAGTACATGAAAACTTTTCCAGATCTAGTGGAAGCGAAGGTTGATCCTCTATGTCACCTCCTTGAATGGGGGATTACAGAGGGGCGGTTAGAGTCTGCAGGCTTAATTTCAAAGTTTTTTAAAGAAAGCACTTTAGCTATGTTGCCTGGTGAGAGTGATTTCTCTACATACAATTTCTTGTCTTATTGTTCTTTAAATAAAACGCTTGCTAGCTCTCACAGTGCTAGCAAATATACTAATTCTTCATTGCCTTATTTTTTAACGCCTTTGTCTAACAGTTCGTGCAATTGTTTTATTGGTGTTGTTTTGTACAAAAACAGCGAAGATGAGATTTTACGATTTAAGGCAGCAATGGATAAGGAAGTTGGGCGGAACCCCGGTTCAGACATTGTAGTGAAGTACTATATTAATGATCGAGAGAATGTAGAGATATATAAAAAAATCCTAAATGCGGAATCTCTGATATTTTCTTCAGAAGGAAATGTCGGTTTTGGCAGGGGGCATAATGCCCTGATGGAACTTTGCTTTCCGAGTTATGATATATATGTGGGTCTTAACCCTGATGGTTACGTTTTGCCTGGATTTATAAGGTCTTTGCTCAATTTTGATTCTTATAATGGCGGGCATGCTTTGATTGAAGCTGTTACGGCGCCTATAGATCATCCAAAATGGCACGATCCCATTACAATGGATACATATTGGGTTTCCGGAGCAGCATTTGCGATTTCTAAATTAATATGGAATGAGGTTGGTGGCTTCGATCCAAATATTCATATGTACTGTGAGGATGTGGATTTGTCCTGGCGGGTGAAAGCCGCTGGCTTTGATTTGAAGGTGTGTCCCAAGGCGCGTTTCTTCCATGACGTCACCCCAAGATTTATTTCTGAAAATATTAAGGGAGAAAAAGATCGCACTATTCGGATGCTCACGGGAGCCTATTATCTGGCATTGAAATGGCGAGGTGAGACTCAGGCGGAAGCTCTATCTCAACAGTTGAAAGAATTGGGTGTCAGTGAAGATGATGAAATTTTTTCTACGGATTTTAGCCAAGTATCGGATGACTGCCCTGCTGTGAGTAACTTTGACAATTGGTTGAGATATTCACCTAGCCGATTTTGGTAGGTAATAGAGAAATTTTTGCAACTTTACCTGGAAAGTTTGTGCTTGGAATTAAGTCTAAGTATTGATGGAGCATAACGCGAGTTCTTTAAATTGGCTTTAGTGGTTTAAAATGAGTTTGATGAATTTTATAAAACTATCAGGACAGGTCAAAAGGTTGTGAGTGTTTTTGGTTTTCATTGGTGAGGGCTGAAAAAGTAATTCTTATAAAATCTGTATTTTTTCTAATTAGGTTGCTTTGTTTGAAAAATACTTAAGAGGTGTAAGTTATGGAATATTTCAGTGTCGTTGGGTGAGTAATTCTGCAATATTTTTGTGATAATTAAAAGATATATCGTATACTTGCAGATAAAATTTTTAGAGAATAAATTTTGAAGATATAGTTTTATTCTCTACAGATAGAATTTTTATTAGACTCATAGTTTAAATAATTTTTAATTGGTGAGGCCGTGAAAAAAGTAATCACTTTTGGTAGTTTTGATCTCCTCCATGAGGGACATATTAAAATGTTAGAGAGGGCGAGGTCGAAAGGCGATTATCTTATTGTTGGGGTCTCTACGGATGAGCTTATCTCATTCAAAGGCAAAATTCCTGTTTTTCCACAAGAGCAGAGATTGTCTTATATTTCAGCACTTTCTTGCGTCGACGAAGTTTTTTATGAAGCAAAATTTGAAGATAAAGATAAATATATAAAAGAACGGCGAGCTGATTTGTTGGTGATGGGGGATGATTTACTTGATCAATTCAATTGGGTTTCTTGTGATGTAGAATATCTTTCTAAAACGGAAATCGTATCACCAATAAGAATAAAAACAGATGTGTCAAAAAAATACAAAGTTAAACGAATTTTATTCGGAGATACTTATATACGAAAACACTATGACTGCGCTCTTTCTATTGTTAATGAAATGACTGAAGCAAATATAGCCCCTATATTCACGACGACTAGACAGCTACCACTTGGGGTGGAATGCGATTCTATTGTATATTTTAATAAGCCTGCTGTGCAGCCTCAAGATGAATATAAGGACGTACCTAAAGTCTTGATCGATCATGGTGCAAGTACTTTAAAATGGTTCTTGGCGAGTAAGGAAAGATTCAATTTCTTTGACAAAATTATTACGGCAGGCCAAGATCATGTAAATGCTTTGTTGGCTTTTTTTGGTAATAGTGAATTGGTTCTTTCAAAGGTAAAAAGTGCAGGTTTTATTAAATCCAATGAGCTGCTTTCTCCTGCAAGATATTCTCGGGATGAAATTTCTAAAATATGCGGATTGAATCCAAATAAACCAATAATATTATTTGCCCCTACATGGCATATATATTCTAATCGTGATATGAATGATGCGATTAAAGTTATTTCAACAATTGATAATGAGGTGACAAGTCTTCATCCAGAGACAACTCATTTAAACACGGATGAATTAAATACTGTTGATAATATTAACGGTATGACTTTAGAATTGTTAAAGCATGCTGATTGCGTTATATCGGATACATCGTCAACACTATTTGAAGCTGCAGCATTGAAAATACCCACAATACAAATCCAATTGGCAGAGTATTCGGATAATAACGCGAACATGTATGATTTTCCGCATATTGCGGGAACCGCCGACTTATTCTATGGTGGAATATTGTCTAAACCACAAGATATAAAGTCTACGGTTGATAAATTAATTCACAATAATAGTGATTTCTTGCGAGTCCTTTCGGTTATACAAGATAGGATAATCAAAGGGACTGAAATTTCCAATAAGGCTGGTAATAATATTGTGAATGAACTGATTTGTTCGTGTGATAGTAAAGCAAGTAAAAATACTATTTGTTTTGACTTAAATTTAACTGCTGTTCATGAGAATATGTTTTTTTCATCCAATAAAATTATTGCGCATGGTGGTGGTAATTATAAAAAACACCATGCATCTAATTCATTGGAGGCCATAAAGGCTTCAATAGATGCTGTCAATATTGTTGAGATTGATATTGTTAAATCGTTAGACGGTATTATTGTTGCCCATGATGGTTTTGAGAATAGGTTTGGTTTAGGAGATAAGTTTGATCAAATATCTACAAATGATTTTTTAAAATTAAAATATCAAGGAAAATTAACAGCTATATCAATTGAGGATGCATTACGATTATGCACCAAAGCAGGTAAGGCAGTTGTATGTGATATTAAAGCAACGGGTGATGAGTATACGGAAATAATGACGCAATTATATGAAATATCAAAGTCACTTAATATTGTATCGAGAGTTATTATCCAGTGTTATCGTTTTGAAGACTATGAGGCTTTTAATAGGATAGGTTTTAAAAGGTCGATACTTGCCGTGTGGAAGTATTATTATAAAGACCCGTTGGGGAAAAAATCCTTATCATTTATTGAGCAGTGTATGAGTATCAATGCAAGCTCTATTGTAGGAATTTCTATACCTCACATTAATAAACATATGGCTGTCACATCATACCAAGATGGACGGATTCACCTATTTCAGGCTTTTTGGAAGCGTGTGTATATTCATGGAGCTCCAATGAAGGATTATCCTGAAATATTAAGAGCTAACTTAGGATTGTTTGCTGATGCATTTTCGGAGGAATATGACTTTGAAAGCTATGTAAGGCATTTTTCATGGATTCCATATTTATATTTAAATCCTGATTTGATAAAAGCAGGTATTGACAATCAAGTTTCGGCCATCTGCCATTATTTAAAGTATGGTAGGAATGAGGGAAGACTATTTAAGTATGACTTGCCTAGCAACTTTGATTGGGGCTTGTATCTCCAACTTAATCATAGTTTGAGGGCTAAGGGCATTGGCTCTCCAGGTTCTGCAATGGCGCACTGGACAAAATATGGAAAAATAGAGAATAGGAAATATTATTAAGGGCACCTCTAAAAATCACCTGATTTCTGGTAGAATCGATCCAACTTCTCTCAAATAGAGGTTATGCTAAAAATGCAGCCGAGTTTCTTAGATCTCGAAGACCGAATAATACGAGATTACGAGATCACCTCTGCCGAAGTGCGCGACTCCCAGGTGTTGCATGAACTGCTGAGCGACAACACCTCCAAAGATGTTTGGGCAGACAGTGCGTACTACAGTGAAGAAAGCGGGATCACGCTGGATGCGATGGGATGCCGCAGCCATGAGCATAAGAAAGGGAACTGGGGTAAGGCTCTCAGCAAGCGAGACACGGAAGAGAACCGTCGCAAGTCCAGAGTTCGAGTTCGAGTTCGAGTCGAGCACGTATTTGGATCAATGGAAAATGAGCAGGGCGGTATGCTCGTGCGGACTATTGGGATTTTGCGTGCTGCGATTAAGGTTGGCATGAAGAATTTGGTGTACAACATGCGTCGATTTGTAAGCTTTCAGAGCCGACGTGCGCCCGCTGTATGAGGAATAAGGGGGAAGCCTCCTCAGAACAGGCCGAAATAGCTCTAAAACCCATCAAATATCGGTTGTTGTGACCTTCAGTGAAATTATGGTCGATAAAAAAGGGAAACACCGGGGGCGCTGAATTTTGCAGCTATATGTGGATTTATAGAGGTGCCCTCAAGTAACTTCAATATGAGTTTTAAAATTGTATGAAAACTATTATTACATTCGGAACATTTGATGTTTTTCATGTTGGGCATGCGAATCTGCTTCAAAGGGCTGCTGCGATCGGAGATAGATTAATAGTCGGTGTTTCTACTGATGAGCTAAATATTAGTAAAAAGGGGCGCGCTCCAATATATAATCAGCAAGATAGGATGAAAATTATAAATAGCTTAAGGTATGTTAACTTTTGCTTTGAAGAGGAAAATCTTGAAAAAAAGGCTCACTATATTTCTCTTTACAATGCTGACGTCCTGGTGATGGGGGATGATTGGGTTGGAAAATTTGACCATTTGAAATCCCTTTGCGAAGTTTGTTATTTACCAAGAACACCTTCGGTTTCCACCACTGAAATTATTGAAGTCATTAGTTCAAGCTAACGGCTCAAATATAGCTCTTGCAATATTTTTTTACAATTTTATGAAATTTTTGAGTGGTTCTTGAGGTTAGTTGCTTTTCTTAAAGCTGTTCATAGGGTAAGTTTGTGATTTTGGCAACCTATACAGGCATAAATTCAGAAGGCTTGCCTTCTGCGGGCCACTTATGATGACAGGCTCAAAGTGGTTTTAGATTAACTGTTGATTTAAGTAGGGCTTAGATAGGTTTTTTTAAGATGCAGCAGGCTCTTGTTACAGGTGGGGCGGGCTATATAGGGTCGCACACCCTGGTGGCTCTGCAGGAGGCAGGGTTTGAGGTAGTCGTTGTTGATAACCTATGCAATAGCTCCGAGGTGGCATTGCAACGGGTGGAGGCAATTACCGGTAAGCCGGTGCGTTATTATCAAGGCGATATTCTGGACAAAACGCTGCTGAATTGGATCTTTGCGGAGAACAGCTTCTACGCCGTGATTCACTTTGCCGGCCTGAAGGCAGTGTGTAAATCCACGCAGAAGCCGCTCGAGTACTACCAGAACAATGTTTCTGGCAGTCTCGTGCTGTTGGAGGTTATGCGCACGTCCGGCGTCAAGCGACTGGTGTTCAGTTCTTCGGCCACTGTCTACGGTAGTGAGGCACCGGTACCCTATGTGGAAACTTTGCAAACCGGTAATACAAGCAACCCATACAGCAACAGTAAGTGGATGGTGGAGCAGGTTTTGCGAGATGCTGCCGTTGCGGACCCGGAGCTTTCTATAGCGTTACTGCGATACTTTAATCCGGTCGGCGCTCACCCCTCTGGCCTGATCGGGGAGGATCCCCAGGGGATCCCCAACAATCTGTTGCCGTATATCGCCCAGGTGGCGGTGGGTAAGCGCGAGGAGCTTTTGGTATTTGGCGACGACTACCCCACGCCGGACGGTACCTGCCTGCGGGATTATCTGCGTGTGGTGGACCTGGCCCTGGGGCACGTCCGGGTCATGGAATGGCTGGTGGGCCACACGGGTACAGAGGCATTTAATCTCGGAACTGGCCGGGGTACCTCGGTTTTGGAGGTAGTCCGAGCCTCCGGTGTGCCTGTGCCCTATCAGGTGTCGTCGCGCCGTGCGTGATTTGCCAGCTTTCTGGGCCGATGCGTCCAAGGCGGCGCGGGATCTGAGGTGGGTGGCGAACCTGGGGCTGGAGGAGATGATGGTCGATACCTGGCGCTGGCAGAGTGGCAATCCCCACGGCTACCGGACTGCCGATGCCGAAGAGCAGGTGGAAGCTGCTGCGTCGTTGGCCAACTGATTGTATAGTGTGCCGCTTGCTCCTCTGGGTGTAGTTGAGGATAAAGGTATTCCTCGCGGACTTTTCGCTCTTTACAGAGCCTGCCACGATTTTGTGGAGCGGTGCGTTACCGGTTTTACGCAGGTGCCTTCCTGCATTTAACTCGCTGTTTTAGTATTTTGCATGAAAGTATTTCAGATCGGTTTTAACAAGTGTGGCATAACAAGTCTGAACCTATTTTTTTTTCGCATTGGTTATAAAGCCATTCACTGGGATTATGGGAACTTGGCTCTGCAGCTAGAAGATAATTTTCTACATGAGCGGCCACTGCTGAGTGGGTATGAAGAATATACTACCGGGTCGGAAGGAAAGAATACCCCTCTCCCAGGACACGCTGTGAATACATCCTTGTGCGCTCGTAATCGGCATCCATGCCTCATACGATCCTGGGAGAGGGGTATTCTTCCCTCCTGCTTTACTGGTAACTTCTTTAGTGATATAGAGCTGGTTTCAGGCCGATGCCTGTATGCATACTATCAGGCCTTGGATCAGCAGTATCCGGGCTCTCTTTTCATATTGAATACACGCTTTATAGATAAGTGGGTAAATACCGGGAAAAATATGTACCGCGAGCGAATACACAAGTCCAATCTATCTCCTACTGGCGAATACGGCTACAAGCTCGACCTGAAGCCCCTCGGACTTGAATTCGATCATTTAATACTTTAAGGATTTTTTGTGGTAGTGAATCCACTTCTATTTGTTCATGTCCCAAAAACTGCGGGAACAAGCTTTCGCTTGGGTGCTTCTGCTTATTTTGGTGATGATAGTGTTTGCTTTGATTATGGTCCAAACTCAAGCGAGACCAGTGATGTGGTAAGGAAATGGATGGGCCAAAACCCTGACCACTGGTCATTTTTTCGTGAAATTAAATATGGTAACAAAAGGCTACTTTCCGGGCACTCTAATGCAATGCGCTATCTTCCAGTATTTGGCCTAGAAAATACTGTAACTATCTTACGTGATCCGATACAGAGGCTGGTTTCAGAGTATATGCATTTTTCTCGTCACCATGGATATGAGGGTGATTTTGAATCTTTTTACAAAAAGCCAACGTTTACCAATCGACAGGGAAGTTTTTTTAAGGGCTTGCCTTGGCCAGTACTCGGGTTTATAGGTCTGACTGAGAGATATGAAGAATCTTTGCGGTTGCTTAATCGGAAATATGATGTTGATATACCAATTTTAACACGTAATTTGTGGCGATCTGATCTCAGAGAAAAATATGAACTTCCTCCCAACCAGTTGACTGAATTGCGTAAGAGAAATGCTGATGAAATAGGGCTTTATGAAAAAGCGGTATCACAATTCGAGTGGAGGGTTTTGCTCTCTCAGGAGGGTGAAAAATTTGTGGCTGGACTGATTTCTACGCAAAATAAAGGTCGCATTTTAGGTTGTGCCATTCCTGAGCAGGGTGATGATGCCGTTGTACTAAGGGTGATCATTGATGGTGTTGATAAAGGTGAAGTTCTCGCCAATGAAAATCGTCCGGGTCTTCGTGCCAATGGTGCTCGCCGCGGTGGATTTGTGGGTTTCTCCATTGATGTGTCAGGTTTCCCTGAAGGGGCGGTGCTGGAATGTAAAGTCGCAGAAACGGGACAACCACTGGTTAATTCCCCATGGGTAATTCAGAATGAAGATTAACTATCATTGGTTTTTGGTTGTTGTCGATCATGTATTTATTTTAGAGGGTTAATAGCTTTGTAAACTGAATAATCGAGAACTTACAGGCACGGTTAACTATAGAATCGCCCTAGGTTGAATATGAAAACCACATATTACTTTGATATCGGAAGTGTTGGTGACTGCTGGAAGATCCTGTGTGTCAGGATTGCTGATCCTGTCTAATTCTCTCAACGCCAGGATAGTTGTATTATTTTCCTGAGTTTCAGAATGCTCCGTTGAGAAAATCAAGTGTCAAATCAGAGCAGGGGTGGAGTATTATTTTTACTATCACACGCGCGTATTTTTTTACGATAAGGTGCGCTATAGAAGGGGTTTGTGAGAAATACTGAATGCTCGTATGGATAGGAAGGGAATGCCTGGATGTCTAAAGATAGGTGTGGCTGAAATATACCAAAGACGCTTATAATTCGAGTAAGAAGTTAAGGATTATTAAATGGGAAAATGGTATTTTGAGTGTGAAAAAATTTCATAATTGTGCGTTTTATTTTGATCGAGAAAATGGACAAGTCTACCATGAATTTCTTGTATTATTAATTTAAATAGTAAAGTCAAATTAAAGATGAAACTTAAATTAATTGCTATTGCGAAAGACGAAGCGGCTTATATACCTGAATGGGTATTTCACCATGTTGCTGTTGGGTTTGATAGTATAAGCATTTATACCAATGAATTATTGGATAATACCAGTGCAGTTATTGATAAGATATCTCTGCACTATCCTGTCAGTGAGATAAACTCTGATCATATAAAGGCGTCTTCAGGAAGTGATTTCCAAAGAGTGGTTTATGGGATTGCATATCAAAAAGCAGTTTTAGAAGGATTTACTCATGTAATGTTCCTTGATATAGACGAATTTTGGACAGTGTGTAATTTTGATTTAAATATTAAGGAGTATCTATCAAATAAAACTGGTATGGCCCATTATAGCTTTCCCTGGGGATTAAAATCTGGTGAAGAGCAGTTTTCCTCCCCGTTTCAAGAAGTTAATACTTTTGTTATGAATAGGCATGTTAAAACTATAATTAACACTAAAGCCAATATAGATGAAGTGCACATCCATAATGTTGTTTCGAGCAATGCTAAAAGTATACTTCCGGATGGGTCCACTCTCTCTGAGGAAGGCAAGTATGTATTTGCCCTAAAACATGAGTTAGATACCATTCCTGATGCTTTTATATTGCATCGCATTTCACGAAGTCAAAAAGAATACATATCACTTCTTGGTAGGGGAAGGCCTGGGCAGGTTGATTCTCGGTTGAGATTAAAGGATAATAGAGACGGTTATTTGCCAAGAAAAAATTCGCATTTAAAATTGAGTATCAAGAAATCTAATATAGACAGTTATACAAAAAAATATAATGCCTTCTTGAAAAGGTGTTCTTTAGGCCCTGAAATAGAAAAAGGAAGAAAGTTTGTCATGGGCCGTTATAAAGAGGTTAAGCGACTAATTACGGAGGATAAGCAAGTCGATATTTTACTTAAAGAAAAACTACTAAAAAATATATCCTTGCCTGAATTAACTGAAGCTATCAATGATGTCAATGACCTCTCGGCTGATTTATTTCCTGTCGAGTTAAGTGAAAAAGAAACAATAAAATTCCGAAAGGCAGTCGGTGCAAACTCTAGGTTTATTGATTCTTTGAGAGATCTTTCGTTGAAATATCAAAATCAAGACCTGGATTTGTCGGTCAGGCTTATGAAGCTGGCAAATATATTCAGGCCAGAAGGCCCCTTTATCAAGGTTTCACTCCAGAGGCTTATTGCTGAGCATCGCAAATTGAAAAAAAATCGCGATTTTTGATATTAAGTGCAATTGGTAAGATAGGGGCTGGATGGTGGAGTTTCTGCTTTTCCCAACCCTGCGCAAGCACTGATGAACCGCTACCAACAGACAGAGAGAGGACAGTACCAGATTTGCAGTTTAAAGAAAGCCGGATATTCGTAAATAAAGATTACGGAGAGGAGGCAAGACTGGTGTAACTTTCGGTCATGATTTACAATTTTATTGATTTTCTTCATATTCTCGTCGAGTTTGTTAGAGTTGTAGTGCGCTTGCCCCGGACGTTATACAATACAATGATCAAACCTATATGCCCATCGAGTGAGTAAGGCAAGCCAGATACCGTGATTAAATTTATCAAACCCCTACTTAGCGTTGATTTAGTTTCCCGCCTCGTACCAGCTTCAGATATTGAACCGGTTGATGGAAGCAAGGGTGGCCTTCAGTGGCGCTCTCTAGGTGTAGACCCGCAGTTTTTTTTGCCTGGACGCCATCTTTTGCCGGGCTGGTATATGCTTGAGTTGCGGTTGGTCCATAATCGTGGTAGCGTGAATGCTGGCCTCTATGTGAACTCCGGCAGTGGATTCAGCGAGGAGGAGCGCTATTCGCTCAACTGCAGTTCTGATCGAATGGCGAAACGACTGCTGTATTTTCCAAAGGGAGTACATGCTCTTCGTTTCGACCCGTTGGAGGAAGCGGGCCTGTTCGGTATCGAACATCTGCAACTGATGCCATTGGTGCCCTGGTTTGCTTATAGATTGTTGGCAAAGCGGCTGGCCGCCAGGCACCCTGGTTTCAGGGAGCTCAATATACGAGATGTACTGGCCCACCTGAAAGCCAATGCTAGAAAATTGCACCGTAACTGGCTTGATCTCGGTCTCTCTCACTATGCGGAGACTTTTAACCGTAGGTGCAGGGGGCGTGGATACCGGGAATGGATAGAACAAGTGGAGGCGTTACAGTTACTCTCGGTACAGCCCACCGCTGAGATAGATGGACCACTAATTTCCATTATTCTGCCGACTTACAATTCGGAAGTTGGGTTCCTTCGCGCTTGTATCGATTCTGTGCTGGCACAGTCTTATCCACACTGGCAGCTCTGTATCGCCGATGATGCCTCGCCGGACCCGCAGGTTCGGGAGTGTCTCTCTGCCTACCAGGCATTGGACCCGCGTATCCAAGTGGTGTTTCGCACCGAAAACGGCCATATCTCGGCGGCGAGTAACAGCGCTCTGGAGCTGGCAACGGGAGATTATATCGCTTTCCTGGACCACGACGACACCTTGCCGCCACATGCACTTCAGCGAGTCTGTGTGGAGATCGGAAAATCATCGCAAGTACAGTTGATTTACAGCGATGAAGACAAGATTAATCACGCCGGCCATCGCTTTGATCCCCATTTCAAGCCAGACTGGAATCCGGACCTGTTATTGTCGATCAATTATGTCTGCCACTTCACCGTCCTTAGGGCAGATCTGGTCAAAAAGGTTGGTGGGCTGCGTACGGGCGTCGAGGGTGCCCAAGACCATGACCTGTTGCTACGTTGTTTGCCCTATCTAAATGCCGGTAATGTTATGCATATCGCGGAAATTCTCTACCATTGGAGGGCCGCAGAAGGGTCGACAGCGTTGGATTGCGACGAGAAAAGCTACACGTCAGAGGCTGGCATTAAGTCGTTGAATGACTGTCTGGAGTCTGAGAAGCTAGGTGCGCAGGTGAAGCAGGGCTTTGTACCGAATACCTACCGCATACGCTGGAAACTTCCGAAAGAAAGGCCTTTGGTCAGCCTCCTGGTGCCAACCCGAGATCACTGTGACATTCTCCAACCCTGTGTAGACAAAATCTTGTCTCTCACGGAGTATCCAAATTTTGAGCTGCTGATTCTGGACAACCAGAGCAGTTGTCAAAAGACCCTTAACTATCTGGAAAAAATCAGTGCTGATCCCCGGGTAAGAGTTTGCAGCTGGGACTATCCCTTCAATTATTCAGCTATCAACAATTTCGGTGTACGTCAGGCGAAAGGGGAGATCATCGGCCTGATCAACAATGATATTGAACCGATAAATGACGATTGGCTGACGGAGATGGTCAGCCAGGTCTGTCGTCCGGAGATAGGTTGTGTGGGCGCCAAGCTATATTACCCCAATGATACTATCCAGCATGGCGGTGTGATTCTGGGAATTGGCGGCGTCGCGGGCCATTCTCACAAGTATTTCAGCCGCAATGAATATGGCTATTTTTCGCGGCTGCACTTGGTGCAGAATCTGTCCGCAGTAACGGCTGCTTGCCTGCTTCTGCGCAAAACAGTATTTGAAGAAGTGGGCGGCCTGGAAGAAAAGAAACTTCCGGTAGCCTTCAACGATGTAGATTTATGCCTGAAGGTACGCGAAATAGGTTATCGTAATCTCTGGACTCCCTATGCAGAGCTCTATCATCACGAGTCTGTGTCCCGCGGAGCGGACGATACCTTCGCCAAACGGCGCCGGATGGCTGCAGAGACTGCCTATATGCGCGAACGCTGGGGGAATATGTTGGACCGGGATCCGGCTTACAACCCTAATTTGACTTTAGCACACGAAGATTTTTCACTGGCATAATTGACAATCTCGCTGGTTACTTTAACGCTTACACTGAGACAGTTTTTTGTAGAACCAATTTGGTAATGTAAATTCCGATTAGACTAAAAAAGATTAAAGGGTCTTTAATTCTTGTGCTTTATTTATGAATGTGTGAGAAGATTCAAAGTGATTCTAAAATGGACAGCCATGCGAGAAAGCATAAACTGGAAAATGGTGTTTGAACAGGTCTCAGGCTGGTTCTTCAGGGGATACCTGGCATTGCTGTATTAAAAGCGTATCTGTCAGCATATATAGGGGGAAGGGTGAAGCATGATAATCTTTGAGGCTTTGTCAGATAGAATTTAAAGTGTAGCAGCTTATTTCGGTCCTGGCATTTTTTTGAATCTTTATTTTAAATTGATATTTTAATTTTGGAAAATAATACTCGGTATCTTATCGTGGAAGAGGGAGTAAATCCTTCTACAGATTACTTTGTGCTCCCCTATTTGCGCGAAAAGAAAATTCAATTCGAGCGTATATCGTTTGATCAGATGCCTTCAAAAGAAAAAATTAAAGGAGCAACTATTCTTTTTGTGCGCTATGTACCCTCGGCTTGGAAGTCTTTGGTCAATAAATGCCGGAGTTCTATTTCCGAAATTTACTTCTTTATGGACGATGACCTGTTGAGCTGGAGATCCTTTGGTGCAATGTCATTGCGCTACCAGGCTAAAATCCTGCGCTATAGCTGGTTAAATCAACGATGGCTGAGATCTATAGACGCTAAACTGCTGGTATCTACATCCTTTTTACAACGCAAATATACTGAATGGAATCCAGCGCTGCTGAAAGCGCAGCCGGTCCAATTAAAAACAGGAGTACAGCAGACCGTTTTTTACCATGGCTCTGCTTCACACCATAAAGATCTGCTTTGGCTATATCCAATCATTGAGGAATCCTTACAAAGAAACCAAAATCTGATTTTTGAGGTGATTGGTGACAAGAGTGTCAATAAGCTCTTCCATGGTTTGTCCAGGGTCCACGTACTGTATCCAATGAAATGGCCCGCATACTTGTCTTTAATAAGGCGTCCGGGCCGCGATATAGGGTTGGCGCCGCTGCTTGATACCCCTTTCAACAGCGCAAGATCTCACACCAAATTCTTTGATATTACCCAAACGGGTGCCGTGGGAATATACGCAGAAGGTCCTATCTATGCGACAGTGGTCAGGCATGACGAAAACGGCCTGTTATTACCTATGAAACCAGAGGCCTGGGTAGAAGCTATATTACGCTTGGCAGACGATCAAAGCTTGCGTCAGCGTATGTTAAAGGTGGCACGCCAGTGCCTGTAGTTGGTTATTGCTCCCTTGGTTTGCGTCGTTTGAGAAATCTGAATCAGTTTCTCAGGGCTGAATGTCGCTATATACCCTTTTACCCTGACGATAAAATAACCCATATGGTTGGTTGGGGGCTCAAAAATACTGCGATTAAAGCCCGAAAAATCGCCAATAAATATAATTTGCCTTATATCTGTATTGAAGATGGGTTTTTACGGTCTTTGGGGCTTGGCGTTGAAGGTTCATTACCCCATAGCCTTGTAGTGGATCATACAGGAATTTATTATGATGCTACTCAAACCAGTGACCTGGAAAGTCTTATTAAAAAAGCCGATTTTAGTCAAGAGGATATTAAGAGAGCCAATAGAGGAATCGAGCTTCTCAGGCATTACCGTCTGTCAAAATATAATAAATCTGACGATTTACCCATAAATTGGCTCGACAAGCGGAAGCGTGTGCTGGTGGTAGACCAGACGTATAATGATGTTTCCGTTCAGGCTGGATATGGCTCCAAGCAACAGTTTTATACAATGCTGAATTCGGCAATCCGAGAAAATCCGGATGCAGAAATTTGTGTAAAGATACACCCGGACGTTATAGCAGGTAAAAAAAAGGGATACCTGCTCGGCCAGGCTCAACAGAAGGGCTGTCGGGTGATTGCAGAAGATATTTCACCCTGGGCGTTATTTGAGGATATAGAGAAAGTCTATGTCGTCACCAGCCAGCTGGGTTTTGATGCATTGATTGCCGGGAAGGAGGTGCATTGCTTTGGGGTGCCCTTCTATGCAGGTTGGGGTTTAACCAAAGACCGTCAAAGCTTGAATCGCCGAAATGTCTCACGCTCCTTGGCACAGGTTTTTTGTGCAACCTATTTCTGCTATTGCCGCTATATCAATCCTTATACCGGCCTTCCTTGCAAATTTGAAGATACTGTCCATTTCATTGCGGAGCAAAAACGTATGTTCTCTCGCTTGAATGGACGGTGGGTAGGGGTAGGCTTCTCACCCTGGAAGCGGCGTTTTATCCCTAATTATCTGGGACGGAGGGGAAAGATACGGTTTATATATGACTATAAGCAAGTGCATAAGGTTAGTGCAGGGGGGAATGCGCTAGTGTGGGCTGGCCGTGTTACGGAAGAAGTTCGCACTTATAGTGAAAAATTAGGATTGAAACTCTGGCAGGCTGAGGATGGATTCCTGCGTTCTGCGGGTCTGGGTGTGGATCTCACTGTCCCAGTATCGCTGGTGTTTGATTCTAAGGGAATCTATTTTGATGCCCGTTACCCCAGTGATTTGGAAGGGATATTAAAAACAACAAACTTTTCTCAATCTTTGATTAATCGCGCAGAGAATTTAAGAAAAAATATTTTGGCAAAAGGGGTAAGTAAATATAATATTGGCTCTTGCGAAAAGCCGGGGGAGTTAAGGTTTCCTGTTGAGCGTAAGATAATCTTGGTGCCAGGCCAGGTTGAAAGCGATGCGTCGATTGCTTGTGGATCGCCGACTATAAAAAGTAATCAATCTCTCTTAAATGTGGTCAGATCTGAAAATCCCGATGCGTATATACTCTACAAACCTCATCCTGATGTAGAGGCCGGGGCTCGTTTGGGGGCTCTGCAACCTGGCCCAGATGCAGCCTATGATCGTTTGATTCGAGATATCGAGATTTCTGTATTGCTGAAACATGTAAATGAAGTACATACAATGAGTTCTTTGACGGGATTCGAAGCCTTATTGCGCAGCTTGAAAGTAGTGACCTATGGGCTGCCTTTTTATGCAGGCTGGGGTCTAACAGACGATAAGCTTCTTACCCGCGATACGCCGGCGGGTATTGAACTTGAATCCTTCAAAGCCAGAAGAGGGCGAAAGCTGACTCTGGATGAATTAGTGGCCGGGGCTCTGATTCTCTATCCACTTTATGTAGATCCTTCTTCGGGAGAGTATATCGATGCGGAGACAGCGGTAGCTTTACTGGATAAAAACAAAAATACAACAGCCTTAACCGGTGTTATTCAGAAGATCTATCGCTGGTATAGGAATCGATATCTTTTCAAATAGTGACAAATTTCGGTTTTTTGATTCTGGCAATAAAGAGCGGTGAGACTTTATTTAAACTGCATTTAGTAGATTTGTCATTTAGATTTTTATCACAATGGTATTGTAATTTTTCCTGATATACCAATCCCGGAGTGTAGGGTTTATGCAAATTCGTAAAGTCATGGATTTGGCCTGGAAATTGCCAAAATGGATTTTTGAACTTTTAAGTTGGGGGAAAAGCTTTAAGAATAATCCAATTATAGGGAATTACTGGCTCAACCGCTGCGGTCTACATGTGGCCAGAGTCATACTGGCTCACTTTCTGTTTAGGCTGCGCATTCTGCTCTTGTCCCCATTGGTATCTAAGGAAGATAGAAAAGATTTTCTTGAAAATGGATTCATCCTAAAGAAGGATTTTCTGCCGGAGGAGCAGTTCTCCAAACTCTCTATCGCACTCAAAAACTATAAGGGGGTGATACGTGAAATTGTCGAGGGGACGACGCTGACGCAGCGTGCTTTTATGGACTACTATAGCAGACAACAGACGCCGGAATTTTGTCAGTTGGTACGCAACCCATATCTTGATAGATTGATGCGGTATAGCTCTTCTAAAAATCGTCCTCCCTTTTTTTTCATAGAAAACCTGTGCAATCACGCCAATGTAGCGCCCCGGCCGGACCCACAGAGGGATATGCACGCGGATACATTCCACCCATGTGTGAAGGCCTGGTTGTATATTGACGGCACTGACGACCAAAACGGGCCCTATATTTATGTACCGGGCTCTCACCGCCTTTCATGGCGGCGCTTAAAATGGGAATACAGACAAAGCCTGAAAGCATGTCAAAAAGGGCCGCTTCGTGACAAAGGAAGATATTGGGATGGATCATTTCGCGTCAATGATACTGCGCTTGCAGAGATGGGCCTGTCGGCTGAGAAACTGTGTGTACCTGCCAATACGCTCTTAATAGCCAATGTGTATGGGTTTCATCGACGTGGTGAGGCCAGTGCGAAATCCAACCGAATGACAATCTGGATGCAGGCACGAGATAATCCCTTTAACCCACTGTTTACCCCCTGTCCAAAATACACGGGAAGGTTGTTTGAATGGGGTTGGGGAAAAGCGTTACAAAGATTGGACAAACGTAAAATCGCCAGTGGAGAGCAAAATAATTATTTGGGAAGATTCACACGTAATATAGACTAGCTTCAGCCCCATAAGAAATAGAATGCACTAATTGACAAAACGGTATTTCATGACTCCAAATGTGAAATTAAATAATAATCAATCCGCGCACTTTAATTAACCTGGCAAATCTATTATTTGCGAAGGGGTTCCTTGATTGCAGACTCACAGGGAGGGGGGATTTATCATTGGCCGACATATAGAATGCTTGGGAAAGGCCGAAATGGAAATAATTAAACTGTATATAGACATTTACGACCGTTAATGTTGCAATACGCGGCTAATTTTTGAAGCACTCTCAAGCTAGCTGTAGTTTGAAAGTGGCAAAAACAGGCAAAATCTACCCAACTATAATTTGAAAGGGGATTTGCCTGGCCACTGGTATTGACTATTTGTACTGTGGCAGATTGTTGTATGTTGTAGTTTTTCTTGGGTAGGGGAATTCATGTCTGTGGCAGTGTTTTTACAGGGGCCCCATGGCCCATTCTTTGCTGAGCTGGCAAAGTGGCTGTCCCAGCGGGGTGTCATTACCCACAAAATCAATTTTAACGGAGGTGATCGTTTTTTTGCCTGGGCAGATTACCAGGCCGATTTCAGCGGTTGTGAACACGACTGGCCCCCCTTTTTTCGTCGCTATTTGCTTGAGCATGGTGCAAAAGCGGTATTTGTCTATGGTGACTGCCGGCCCTTACATGCGATGGCCCGATCAGTCTGCGAGTCTCTGGGTATACCTTTTGGTGTTTTTGAAGAGGGTTATCTACGCCCGGATTTTGTGACTTTTGAGTGGGGCGGTGTAAACGCCTTTTCCCCTACAGACTGGTCCCGTGAAGCCATTGACCGTTACCAGAGCTGCGGGCGTCAACCCGGGGCACCCGTAGGGAGGACTTTCTCTCAACGGGCCTGTTTTGCCATAGGCTATTACCTGGCAATGCGTTTTGCCAAGTCCAGGTATCCACATTATCAGCATCATCGAAGCCGCGATTGGAAAGCAGAAGGGGCCTGTTGGATCAGGAGCTTTTTCCGAAAGGGGCTTTACCGAGCTACCCAGCATTTCTTAACCTCTAAATTGACGAAGGACTTCAGCCGGAAGTTTTTCCTGTTTCCTTTGCAAACCCGTGATGATTTCCAACTGCGCGAGCACTCGGATCTGCTCTCTATGGAAAACGCAATCGATGCAGTATTGAAATCCTTTGCCCGGTATGCTCCGGCAAATACGGTACTTGTGCTCAAGCACCACCCGATGGATCGCGGTTTTTGTCACTACCAGGAGCTGGTTGATGCTTTGGGGGCGCGCTACAAGCTCTCTGACCGAGTCATTTATTGCCATGACCTACATCTACCCACCCTGCTGGATCACGCCAGGGGAGTTGTGACCATCAATAGTACCGTGGGCATTTCAGCGCTTCTGCACAGGGTTCCAACCAAGGTATTGGGGCGCGCGCTCTACGATATGCGGGGCTTGACGCACCAGGGTTCACTTTCCAGCTTTTGGAAGGCCCCTGCTACCGTTGATTACAAGCTATTCCAGCGTTTCCACACCTATTTGTATGAACAGACCCAATTGGATGGCAGCTTTTTCAAGGGAATCAATGCAACCATTGAAGAGGTTGGCGAGCGCTTGGAGCAGATCGTGAACAGTAGATTTGGAGATGCGTCGTTCGAAGCTGGCAATACAAACACGGGCTGAACGGGGGGTGCTTTACTGAGCCTCAAGGTAATACCCCCTCGAAAACCCCGCACTTTTGGCTAGCAAGGCACTTGCTCCGGGTTCTGTACCAGGGGCAAGTTTTGATCAAAAAACAGGCTGTTCTTTGCGGTTTAACCTGTTAGACTGCCCGACCTTTTATCCTGCGCCCCAGTTCCACGACAGGAACTTTGGCCTCAAGTGACTCCCGAAATGACCGATATTCCTCAACCGGTTGGCTTTAGCCAGCTGGGCCTTCCGCCTGAAATCCTCAATGCCATTGAAAAGCTCGGCTACGAAACGCCGTCACCGATTCAGGCGCAGACTATTCCCTCCCTGCTGGAGGGGCGCGATGTGCTGGGCCAGGCGCAAACCGGCACTGGTAAAACGGCGGCCTTTGCGCTGCCACTGCTCTCCCAGTTAGACTTGAAGGATCGACACCCCCAAGTGTTGATATTGGCGCCAACCCGCGAACTGGCTATCCAGGTGGCCGAGGCCTGCCAGTCTTACGCCGCTAATTTAAAAGGCTTCCATGTGGCGCCCATCTACGGTGGCGCCGATTACCGCGGGCAGCTGCAGCAGTTGAAACGGGGTGTGCAACTGGTGGTGGGTACACCCGGCCGGGTGATGGACCATATGCGCCGCGGCTCCCTGAATCTGTCCAACCTGCGCGCCCTGGTGCTGGATGAGGCCGATGAGATGCTGCGTATGGGCTTTATCGACGATGTACAGTGGGTGCTGGAGCAGATTCCCGAAGCGCGCCAGATTGCGCTGTTCTCCGCCACCATGCCCAGGGAAATTGCCCGCATCGCACGGGAGCACCTACAGGACCCGGTTGAAGTCAAGATCCGCGTCAAGACCGAAACCGCGGAGACCATTCGCCAGCGCTACTGGCCGGTGGGCGGCCTGCACAAGCTGGATGCACTGACCCGCATCCTGGAAGCGGAACCGGTGGATGCCACCATTATCTTTGTGCGCACCAAGAACAGCACCGTGGAGCTGGCGGACAAGCTGGCCGCGCGGGGCTTTGCCAGTGCGGCACTGAACGGGGATATGGCACAAAACCTGCGCGAGGCGGTGATCGACAAGCTGAAAAAGGGCAAACTCGATATCGTTGTGGCCACGGATGTGGCAGCGCGTGGACTGGATGTGAGGCGCATCAGCCATGTAATCAACTATGACATTCCCTACGATACCGAAGCCTATATCCACCGTATTGGCCGTACCGGCCGTGCCGGTCGCGAGGGTGATGCCATCTTGTTTGTGGCACCGCGCGAGCGCCGTATGCTGCGGATTATCGAGAAGGCGACCAAGAAACCCATCGAGAGGTTGGCGTTGCCCAGCGCCGAAGTGGTCAACAGTGCCCGCATGCAGCGCTTCCGCGAGCGCATCACCACAACCCTGGAAGGCCAGACGGACCTCGCTCCCTACCGCCAGTTGATGGAGGAGTACCTGGCACAGAACGAGGTGGACCCGCTGGATGTTGCCGCAGCACTGGCGTCTATGGCGCAGGGTGACCAGCCCCTGCTGATCAAGGAACAGACGCCCAAGCCCCGCAAGGAGCGGCATGAGGGGGGCGGGGAGTTTGAAGGTCGCCGCCGCAAGAAGGATGGCTATGAAAAGGATCGCAAGATGCTGCCCCCGGATGAGGGCATGGAGCGTTTCCGTATCGAAATCGGCCGCGAGCAGGGCGTGCGTCCGGGCGGCATTGTGGGTGCAATCGCCAACGAGGTTGAGCTGGACAGTTCATACATCGGCCGTATTGAGATTTACCCGGACTACACCACGGTCGATCTCCCGGAGGGCATGCCCAAAGAGGTATTGCAGCACTTGAAGAAAGTGCGGGTAGCGGGAAAGCCCATGAAGCTTTCCCGTCTCGGTGATGCGAGCGCAAAGTCCGGCGGTCAGCCCAAAGGGGGGCGCAAACCCAAGCGCGCCAGGGAGAAATAGGCTGCCGGGCGTTGCGATCAGGCCCCACTGCTGATACAGGGGATAACGCCAGGGAATGCGTACTGCCTGTAAAAAGCGGTGCCGGTTTCGGGTTTTCCATGCCGGTGGATGACTATACCGGCTCCTCTTATGGCTCTGTGATAATCCGGCTGGGTCGGCTGGGAATTGTTGGATCAGGTGGCTGCGCGGATGCCATTTAAATGGGCAAAAGAAACATCCCGTGCGGTCTGCAGAAAGTCGGCAATGTAGGCCTGATCCAGCATATCCGCCCGCACAGCGGCGTAAAGGGTACTCCAGAGACCCTTCTCGCCCAGACGCAATTGGGCAATAAAGCCTTTTTGCAGGTATTCGTGCAAAGCCCAGTCGGGTAGGGCACAGACGCCGCGCGCGCTCGCCACCAGCTGCATCATCATAACCGTCAGCTCCGCCGTACGCACCTCTGCAGGCTCCACCCCGGCGGGGTCGAGGAAGCGCTGGAAGATATCCAGCCGCTCCCGCTCCACGGGGTAGGTGATCTGCACCTCCCCGGCCAGCTCCTCAGGCGCGACCCAGCGCCGTTTACCACTCTCCAACAACCGGTGATTACGGCTCAGTGCCAGGCACATCTCGAAGCTGAATAGGGGCTGGTAGTGGATTCCTTTCAGTGCCCTATCCGGATTGGCGGTAACCACCAGGTCCAGGTCGCTCCGCACCAGTGCCGGCAGAGGGGCAAAGTGAAAGCCGCTGCACAGGTCCAGTTCCACTTCGGGCCAGCCGTCCCGATAGGTGTTCAGGGTCGGCATCAGCCACTGGTAGCAGCTGTGGCACTCAATGGCGATATTCAAACGGCCCGACTGGCCGGATGCCAGCCGCGCCAGGTCCCGCTGGGCCAAGGCCACCTGTGGCAGTATCGCGTCGGCCAGTTGTAACAGGCGCAGCCCGGCACTGGTAAAGCGTAGCGGGCGAGACTTGCGTACAAACAGCGTCTGGTCGTGGCGCTCCTCCATCTCCCGGAATAAGTGGGATAGGGCCGACTGGGTCAGGTGCAGGCGCTCGGCGGCCCGCACCAGGCTGCCGGTATCTCTCAAGGCACTTAGGGCGCGTAATTGGCGCAGTTTAATCATCTTTGGATTTATTCATGTTTATTGCAAAAAATATGAAATTGATTGAATAACACTGTATTGACACAATCAAGTCCGGATGCTCGCAGAGGGTGTGGCTGGCACTGGCACCGGTGACAAGGCTGCGGGCGAGGGTGCCAATGTGGCGTTGTTCCACGCACAGACATGGACTTGGAGATACAGAGATGGCGCAGACACATATTCTCGGCTACCCCCGGATCGGGGCCGATCGCGAGCTGAAAAAAGCCCAGGAGGCTTATTGGCGTGGGGATATTTCCCAGCAGCAATTGCTGCAGGTGGGCACTGATATCCGCCGCGCCAACTGGCAGGCGCAGAGTGATGCCGGTCTGGACTTTGTGGCAGTTGGGGATTTTGCCTGGTACGACCAAGTGCTCAACCACTCGTTGATGTTCGGTGTGGTTGCCGACCGGTTCGTCGATGGCGCAGCGGAAAACAAGCTGGACCAGTATTTTCGCCTGGCGCGGGGTCGCGCGCCCTCCGGGCAGCCAGTCGCCGCCAGTGCCATGACCAAATGGTTCGATACCAATTACCACTACTTGGTGCCGGAATTTGATGCGGAGCAGGCGTTTTGCTTGGATAGTGGGTGGTTACTGGCAGAGGTGCGTGAGGCCCAGGCCCAGGGGCACAGGGCGAAGCCGGTGGTCATCGGTCCCTTGACTTACCTGTGGCTGGGGCGGGGTGTCGACAATGCCCTGGATCTGCTTCCCAACCTCCTGCCCAGTTACACGCAACTGCTGGCCCAGCTTGGCGAGCTGGGTATTGCGTGGGTGCAGCTGGATGAGCCAATTTTGGGGCTCGATTTGCCTGCCGAGTGGTGCTCAGCGTTCAGCGGCGCTTATCAGGAGATCAGCGCCGCTGCAGGCAGTCCGAAATTACTACTGACAAGCTACTTTTCCCCACTGCGGGAAAACCTGCCCCTGGCCTTTTCGCTGCCGGTGGATGGCGTGCATATCGATTGCGTGCGCGCGCCTGAAGAATTGGATAGGGCAGTGGCGCTTGTCGGTGCGGAGCAAGTACTGTCTGCCGGCGTGCTCAACGGGCGCAACGTATGGCGTGCGGACCTGGACCAGTGGCAGCGTACCCTGAAACCCCTGGCCGAGCAGTTGGGGGATCGCCTGTGGCTCTCCGCCAGCTGTTCCCTGCTGCACAGTCCGGTAGACCTGGAGACCGAAACAGCCCTGCCGCAGGCGCAAAAACAAAAACTGGCCTACAGCCGCCAGAAACTGGCCGAGCTCGCGCAGTTGCAACAGTTGCTGCAAGAAGAGGCCGCTGTAGCTGAGGCTGGAACAGAACAGGGGGAGAGCACCCACTCAGTTGCAGAAAAACTGCGGGATACCTGGCGGGAACAGTGCTACCTGGAGCGGGCATCGGTACAGGCAAAACGTTGGCAACTGCCCTTGCTGCCCACCACCACCATCGGTTCCTTCCCGCAGACCGATCTGTTGCGCAAGGTGCGCCGGCAATATCGCAACGGAGAGATCAGCGAGGAAGACTACCTGGAACACCTGCGCGCGGAAATTGCCGAAGCCATTCGTCGCCAGGAAATTCTCGGCCTGGACGTGTTGGTGCATGGTGAAGCCGAGCGCAACGATATGGTGGAGTATTTCGGCGAACAACTGGCTGGATTTGTACACACCGGCAACGGCTGGGTACAGAGCTACGGCTCCCGCTGTGTGAAACCGCCGATTATCTTCGGTGATATCTCCCGCCCGCAGGCCATGACCGTAACGTGGAGCCGCTATGCGCAGAGCCTCACCAGCAAGCCGGTGAAGGGTATGCTCACCGGCCCCGTTACAATACTCAACTGGTCTTTCCCGCGGGAGGATATCCACCGCAGCGAGAGCTGCCTGCAGATTGCCAAGGCACTGCGTGAGGAGGTGTTGGATCTGGAGGCGGCGGGTATTGGCATTATCCAGATCGATGAACCGGCTCTCCGTGAAGGGGTACCACTAAGGGCGGCCGGACACGCCGATTACTTCGCCTGGGCGGTGGGCTGCTTTCGCTATACCTGCAGTGCGGTGAAGCCGGAAACGCAAATTCATACCCATATGTGCTACAGCAACTTCAATGCCATCATGGATGCGATTGTGTCCCTGGATGCGGATGTGATTACGATCGAATCTGCACGCTCCGATTTGCGCCTGCTCAGCGCCTTTGCGGACAAGACTGGTGGCTACCCCAATGAGATCGGGCCGGGGATTTACGATATTCATTCCCCCAATGTGCCCGAGCGGGAAGAGCTGGTGGAGCGCCTGAAGAAAATTGCCCAGGTGGTACCGGTGGAACGGCTCTGGGTCAATCCGGATTGCGGCCTGAAAACCCGCAGCTGGGCCGAGGTGGGTTCCTCCCTGCTCAATATGGTGGCGGCCGCGCGCGCGGTGCGTGCCGAACTGGCCTGATAAAAATACCGGCAATGGTTGCGATTGCCGCTATTTTTTGAAGCATGGAGAGGGGATCTTCTCTCCGTGGGGGCTGCCGCCGATTATTGGGTTTTTATTGTAACTTTCGGTTTGGAGACGTTGAACTTGTGTTCATATCGGGAGATTGAAGCGGGGCGGGTGCAGTTGGCAACCAAACTGCTCCCGCTACCTGTTTGGCGCCAAGCCGGTTAATTGTTGGGTGTTATAGTGGCTGCGGTCACTGTGCCCAATCAGGATCGAACAGAGCCCTCGCGGGATAGGTTCTCATTACCCGCAGCGCGCACCACTATATTGTCCTCAATACGCACACCGCCATAGGGGCGGAAATCCTCCACCTTTTCCCAATGCACTTCAGTGGCAAGGGGGGAAGCCTTTAACTCCTCCAGCAGGCTGTCGATAAAGTAGAGCCCAGGCTCAATGGTAAATACCTGGTCCTCTTCTATTGTGCGGCTGGTGCGTAGGAAAGGGTACTCCGCCGGTGGGGGCGTGGTACCGCCATCGGGGCCACTCTGGTGGCCGCCCACGTCGTGGACCTGCAGGCCGAGGAAGTGGCCCAGGCCGTGGGGCATAAACGGCCGGGTCAGGCCCGACTCCACTGCGCCTTCCGCCGAGGTCTTGATCACCCCAAACCGGGCCAGCAGCTCGCCGACCTTCAGGTGGCACTGGGCGTGCAGAGCCGGGTAGGGCAGACCGGGTTTGAGCCCATCCACCAGTTCCAGTTGCTTCTCCTCCATGGCTGTCACCAGCTGCGCGAAGGCGTTGTCGGCGTAAGTATAGGTACGGGTGATATCTGAGCAGTAACCGTTGCAGTCTGCACCGGCATCAATCAGGAAAGTCCTCAGTTCCGACTTCGGCAGGCATTCGGTGGAGAGGTGATTGTAATGCAAAATTGCCGCGTGCGCATTCAGGGCAACGATATTGCCGTAAGGCATGCGGTGCTCGCCCTGGCCCGCGGCACCCAGGTAGGCCTGGTTAATTTCAAATTCGCTGGCGCCGCTGCGGAAAGCTTGCTCTGCGGCCCGGTGGCCGGCAAGGGCAATGCGGTTGGCCTCGCGCAGACAGGTGATCTCGTATGGGGTCTTGTAGGCGCGCGCCCAGTGCAGGCGGTTGATCAGCAGCGCCGGGTTGTCACTGCCGAGCGGCCAGCCCTGCAGGCTGTCGCCTTCACCAATAAAGGCTGCATTATCCGCACGGAGGAATGCCTTGGCATCGGCGGGCTTGCCCAGCAGCTCGATATCGTAAAACCCACTCCAGAAAGCCTGGGGAGCGGGCGGGACAAAGTGCCAGAAGTCTACCGGACGGTAGAACAGCAGCTTCGGCTTGCGCCCGCGCTGATAGATTACCCAGCTGTGTGGATTGTCTGTGATCGGGACCAGGGCCTTGAAGTGGGGATTGGGCTTGAAGGGGTAGGGGTTGTCATCCAGAAACTGCAGCCTGGGGGCGCCGCTGAACACATTGAGGGTCTCAAAGCCGCAGGCCTCCAGTATGGTATCGTAGCGGTGGCACAGGGTGGCCATATGCTCGGCGTAAAGGTTTTTATCCATGTTCTCCCCGGAGTGGATCGCTGAATTGGTCAATCGGCATAGTGTATAGTCTGGGCTCTGGATAGTTGGCCTGAAATTTGACCATGGAAAAGAAGATACTGCTGACCGACTGCCCCGATGACAAGGGCTTGATCGCGAAGATTACCAATATCTGCTACAAGCACCAGCTCAATATCATCAGAAACCATGAATTTGTGGACCGGCAGCAGGGCCGCTTCTTTATGCGCACCGTTCTGGAGGGCATCTTCAATGAGTCCACCTTCCTGGAAGACCTGGATATGGCCCTGCCCCAGGGGGCGGAGCGGCGCCTGGTATCCGCCGGGCGCAAGCGCCTGGTGCTGATGGTCACCCGCGAGCCCCACTGCCTGGGGGATATTCTGATGCAGTGCTACTCCGGCGCAATGGATGTGGAAATCGCTGCGGTGATTGGCAATCACCCGGATCTTGCCGGGTTGGTACAGAAGTTTGATATTCCCTTTCACTGTGTGCCGGTCGACGGACTGACGCGCAGCGAGCACGAACAGCAGGTGGCGGCGCTGGTGGACGAGTACAGACCGGATTACCTGATACTCGCCAAGTATATGCGAATACTCACCCCCGACTTTGTGGCCCGCTACAGTGGGCGAATGATCAATATCCACCACTCCTTCCTGCCCGCTTTTATCGGTGCCAGGCCCTACCAGCAGGCCTATGAGCGCGGGGTAAAAATTATCGGTGCCACCGCGCACTTTATTACCGAAGACCTGGATGAGGGGCCGATCATTGAGCAGGACGTGATTCATGTGGACCATGCCCACTCCGCCGCGTCAATGGCGGAGGCCGGCCGCGATGTGGAAAAGTTGGTATTGTCCCGGGCCCTGCTCATGGTGTTGCAGGAGCGGGTGTTTATCCACGGCAATAAAACGGTGGTATTCAAATAGCCGGCGGGTAAGCTGGCGGATGGAATAACCGGGGTAATTTTTCACTGCACATTGAGAATAGATAGAGACCAGGGGGCGTATTTTGGCTGTTAATAAAAAATGTACCGGTATACTTTTTCCGCCGCGGCTGCGGGGTTTATGGCTATTCCCACTGCTTGTGGCCGCCTGTGCCAGCGACGGGCCTTTGCCTGGAATGAAGGAATCCTTGCACACTGAAGTTGCAGCCAATGGCGCCAAGCGCTTTATTTTTACCCTGGAGAGAGAAAACGAGTCATTCCCTGCACCGGTGCTGAAGAACTCCAACGCCCAACGGCGCATGCAACGCGCGCCTGTGGGTATTGACGCAAGTGCCAGCCGCCGCGATATCGCGTATTTTGAGCAGGCTTTGGCGCGAAAACTTGCCGAAGTGGGCTTCTGCAAGCAGGGGTATTTTGAAATAGAGCGCACAGTTTCCAAATACGGCGGTGAAGTGCGCGGAGAGTGCCGCGAGGGGGCCGGGGAATAGACCTTTGCCGCCCGCAAGGTATTTGAGGCTGGTGTATTTCCAAAGCGCCTCATTCCCTATCATCGGGCAAAAACTGCTCATGGCTGGGCAGGCGGTTTACAGTGCCGTTGATCAGCGTTTTCAGGTTTGCCATCAGATCCTGCAGTTGTGGCTGTGACAGGGCGCTCGCGATGATATGGTGATCTCCGGGCAGAAGGCCCTGCCCGATCATCACCTGTTGCCAGGCCTCGTCCGCAAACAGGTCATTGGTATCCCGGAATAGCTTGCCGGTGGTGCGGAACAAGGCGATCTTGTCGCTCAGGCCGGAAGGGATTTGCATGCTTTCACAGGCTTGCCAGAATGGACTGTCGCGGCGTTGGTTGGCTTTGTAATGCAGGATGATAAAATCGCGGATGCGCTCTATTTCCACCTGCGACTGGCGATTGAATTCCGCCACCTCGCAGGGTCTGATGCCGCGGTGGGGAAAGGTTTTGATCAGGCGGGTGGCCGCGGACTGGATCAGGTGGATACTGGTGGATTCAAGAGGTTCCAGAAAGCCACTCGACAGGCCGATACTGATCACGTTTTTGTTCCACTGCGCGCGTCTGCGCCCGGTTTGGAAGCGGATGATCCTGGGCTCCGACAGGGCTTCGGTACCCAGGTTGTGCATCAGCGTATCGCGGGCCTGCACATCGCTCCAGTAGCGGCTGGAATACACCATGCCGTTACCGGTACGGTGTCGCAGGGGGATGCGCCACTGCCAGCCGGCCTTGTGGGCGATGGCGCGGGTATAGGGCACTATGGGTTTTTCCGCAACGCTGGGCACGGCCATGGCCCGGTCGCAGGGCAACCAGTGAGACCAGTCCTCAAACCCTGTGTTCAGGGTTTTTTCTATCAGCAGGGCAGAGAGGCCGGTGCAGTCGATAAACAGGTCGCCGCCAACCGCCTGGCCGCTCTCCAACAGCAGGCGGTCAATAAAGCCGCTGTCTGCGCGAACTTTGACCTCCCGTACCGTGCCCTCGATACGCTTTACGCCATTGTCCTCACTGTATCGGCGCAGGAATTGGGCATAGAGTGCCGCATCGAAATGATAGGCGTAGGACAAACCGGGCAGATTGGTGCCTGCAATCTGTGCCAAAGGGGCGAATTTATTGCGTATGGCAGCCTGGTAATTCAGGGAGTACTCCCACAGGGTCGAAGTGTCGCCATCGTGACGGCTTCTTAGCCAGAGGTGGTGGAAATCACAAAACGGCAAATGTTTGCCGATAGTGCCAAAGGCGTGCATATAACGGCTGCCCTGTTGCAGCCAGTTTTCAAACTGGATGCCCAGTTTGATGGTGGCTTTGGTGGCCTTCAGAAATGCCTGCTCATCCAACCCCAGGGCCTGGTTAAAGTGGCTGATTGGTGGGATGGTGGCTTCACCGACCCCGACGGTATCGATCTTTTCCGATTCCACCAGTGTGATGTCGATCACCTTGCCCAGCACCCTGGCCGCCAGGGCCGCGGTCATCCAGCCGGCGGTGCCCCCTCCGAGAATGACGAGTTTGCGGATAGTGTCGTCGTTCAATGGATACTCCCGATAAAAAAGCGCAAAAAAAGCCCTTGCAATACAGGATCACAAGGGCCCAATACCTGTGAGAGCAACTGGAGATCTAAAGCGCGTAACTGAAGCCCAGCAGATAGATTCTGCCGTAGTTCTGGTAGTCGCGTACCTGCAGTGGATTGTCGCCACTCAGGGTAGTGAAGGGCTCATTGGTCAGGTTCTGCCCCTGCAGAAATACTGACAGACCCTCCAGAGCACCGATACCGGCCTCGGAAAAATCGTAACCGATCTGCGCATCAACGAGGGTTTCGCCCACCACGTCCACTTGCTGGCTATCGAAGCCGATGCCGTAGACTTCACCCTTGAAGTCGTCGCGTTTGCGCATACTCACACGGGCGGAAAAGCCGTAGTTTTCATAATAAGCCGTTATATTCTGAATACTGTCTGAGAGCCCCGCCAGTTGATGATCATTACCGTGCTGGTCCTGAATGTCCGAATCAATGCCCGTATAGCTGGCGAGCAGACCGAAACCATCCAGATGCTCAGTAAAGAGATTGAACGGCAGGGCCACAGAGAGTTCATAACCCGTTAGCGTGCCGCCGCCAGCGTTCACTTTACCGGAAGCAGTTGCGGTGGGGTTCTCCGGTATCTGGCCGGTAGCCGGATCGGCAACGCCTACGAGGTCTACAGTGAAGGTGTCGTCGAAGTGCCATTCGCTCAAATCTTTCCAGAAAATCGCTGCAGAAAAGTAACCTTCGTCACTGAAGTAATTTTCGTAGGTCAGATCCACACCCACGGCTTCTTTTGGCTCCAGTGTCGGGTTACCGCCGCTGATATTCCAGTTGTTACCGTTGCCATCCACCTGTGGGTTGTAGGAAACCTCCAAGGACGCATTCATCTCGCTCATGCGCGCACGGGAGATGGTCTTGGCGGCACCGAAGCGTACGGTCTGCTGGTCGTCAATTTCTAACGCCAGATTCAGGCTCGGCAGGAAGTGACTGTAGTCGTGGCTGATATGGGTGGGCTCGACAATCACAAGTCCGCTCGCTTCATTTACTTGGCCAGCAAAACCTTGAGAGCTCTGCTCGGTGTAGACGTAGCGAAGTCCTGCATTACCGGTCAGTGGCAAACCGAAAATTTCAGTGCCGAAATCTGCCTGAGCAAACGCGGCGGTGATCTTCTCGTTGACAGTGTAGGATTTGGTCAGGTGCTGGATACCGGTCAGTGCTTCATTGGTCAGCTCGTAGTAGCCATCCGCCAGCAGGCCAGCGGAATCGTAGGCGATCATGTCACCCATACCGATAAAGTCCAAGGAAACAGTACCCAGGCGGTACTGTTCTGGTACTTCCAGCACCTGCGGGAAATCCCGCAACGTCATATAGAAGCCTTGGGACCGCTTGATTTTCTCACGCTCGCGAAAGGAAACCCCATAGCGGATTTCATTGACGATACCGGCTTCCACCATCTGTGCGGCGGCCAGCTTTAGTGAAGTTAGCTCGTCATCAATTTCCGGAGCGTTAATAAACCCGTCTTGGGCGGCATTGAAATATTGATCCCCGTCTTCGAGGCCATACTTTTTATTCAGCGCGGAACTTGCTCCCCAGCTCAAAGGACCGCCCAGCTTGATCAATCCAAAGTCGCTGTAGTCCAGTCCGTGGGTGAATCTGGCGCCGGTATTGCCGGAATGGAAGGTATAGCCCAGCGTGTCGGCGGTACCCTCGCTGTCGCCGCGACCGGTGCCAGCATAGCTCTCGAAGCTCCAGGTTTCCCGTGACACACTGGAGTGGCTGGCGTCAAATTCCAACTGCAGCGTATCGCTGAGATCATATTTGGCATTGAAACCAAAGGCACCCAGTTTGGCATCCTGGCTCTCCATATCGTTGCGCACAACGACGCGCTGTCCCTCAGTGACCGCGCTGGTGACAAACCCGGTATCCGGGTCTACTACCGCCGAATCCGCGCTGATAGAACCCTGACCCCAGGCGAAGGGAATCTCGATACCGCGCAATATTTTCTCGTCAGAGAAATCAATATATAGGGCATCGAAAGTCGTATGCAGCTTTTCGGTCGCCTGGGCCTCTACCACCAGCATCGCGCTGTTGCGCTCCAGTACCGAGGAGCGCACAAAGGGTTTGGCACCACCAAGGATGGAGTGGTCCCGTCCCTGATAGGTGAACTCCGGATAACCCCAGGCATTCCAGCGCTCCTCCTGGTTGGGTGAACGCATGGTGTTGTAAGCGAAGGCCACCCCGATGCGGTCGTCGGCAAACTGGTCGATATAGGAGAAGGTGGCGCGGTGGCCCTGGTCCTCGCCATCCGGGTTCAGTTTGTCGAAGCTGGTCATTTCGAACTGGCCATTGAGCTGAATCACGCGCTCGTTGCGTGATAAGGGCTTGACGGTCTGCAGATCGATCACCCCGGCAATGCCCTCGGCTTCGATGCTGGCTTGAGGCGTCTTGTAGACGGTCACACCGCTCATAATCTCGGACGGGTAAAGATCGAACTCAACGCCGCGGTTGTCGTTAATGGAGACCTGCTCGCGGCCGTTAAAGGTGGTGGCGCTCTCGTTCTCGCTGAAACCGCGGACGGACACGCGGCTGGCGCGGCCGTCCAGGCGCTGGGCCGCGAGGCCGGGCAGGCGGGCAATGGCTTCTGCAATGGAGGAATCGGGCAGCTTGCCGATATCTTCGGCAGAGATGGCTTCCACCACAGCCTTGGCATCACGCTTGGTGCCGATGGAATCCATCACACTCTTGCGGAAACCGGTCACAGTGACCTCTTCAATGGTTGCGCTAGCGGCCTCCTCGTCCGCTGCGAGCGCTGTCAGGGGCATACTGGCGGTAGCCGTAATGGCGATGGACAGCAACGTGGGCCGAAAACCCCCTGAGCTTTTGTTGGATAGACGCATCATCTTCTCCCGGAATTATCGTTATGGTGATGAGTCGCATCCTAGGCTTCGCGACAACCCATCACATCCTCCCCCGAGGGGGAGGAGGCAGGACCGTGGCCGGCACCTCTGGAAAAAGTGACTGATTGCAATATAACGCTTTGTTTTATATGTATTTTTAGTCATGCCCCCGACCCGCTTTCCGGATGCCCGGCTGGGCGCTTGGTGCCCGAACCGTGAGCGTCGGCCCTGCGGGGAAGCCATCGGCTCCAAGCGCTGCTGGCAGTTTTTAAGAAATACCACTTAGACCGGGGTATCGGGAATAGCGTGGGCTGTAGAGAGTATATCTGAAAAGATTAAAATTGCGCCAAAAGGGTCCTGATCTTGGGCAGTGCTGTGGGTGCTAGTCAGCCGGTGATAGACAAGCGGTGCGATGGCGTTTTGGCAGTATTTCCGCAGTGTCAATCCACAAGGTTATGGGATCGCTTGTGGGTCGCCGGGTTAGCTAGGCGTGCTTTTGTCGAGGTACGGTAGCGGTGAAACCGAAAATTCACGGTTTTGTCATCAGGATTAAGGAATTCCCTGCAATTGTTTGCGCCGTTTACTCCATTTGTGTCAACAGGAAAAGGCGATGCAGACACTGGACTTGGTTCCGGCAGCGGCCCTGGTGGGTGCGCTGCTGTCGGCTCAGGAGGCCCCTGCGCAGCTATCCGCGCTCAGTGACGGTGGCAGGGCCCTGGCAATCTACGGGGATGCCGGCCCCAGTGATTTGTCGCTGGATCGGGTTGGCACCGCCCCGGCTTATTCTGAAAAGCCGGATTGGCAAAATGCGGATGAGCGCGACATTGCCGGTCCTGTCCTGAGTGTCTGCGGCGAAGCCGCCACATTGATCAGCCAGGTACAGGGCCCCGGCTTTGCCAGTGTCCTGCAGGGTGAGCGCCACGAGATTGAAGCGGTGGTTGTAGGGGATTTCCAGGACCCCATTACCGGTCTTGCCGGCTTCTTCCTGCAGGAAGAGGACAGCGATCAGGACGGGCTAAGCAACACCTCTGAGGGTCTGTTTATCTACGACAATGCCTTCGGCGTGGCGGTGCAGGCAGGTGATTTGGTGCGTGTGGGGGGTATCGTTGATGAGTTCTATGGCTTTACCGAGCTCACGCAAGTTTATGGCGTCACTATTTGTGGTAGGGGGTATAAGGTAACCGCTGAGGGCGTACAGTTGCCGTTTGGCTCCATCCAGGCGCAGGAGCAGCTTGAAGGGATGCTGGTGACATTCCCCCAGACCCTGACAGTGAGCGGCCACTACAACCTGGGCCGTTATGGCGAGGTGATTCTCTCCAAAGATCGCCTGTATATTCCCACCCACAACAATGCACCGGGTGCAGCGGCCGCGGCACAGGCGGCGGCCAACCAGTTGAACCGGATTGTGCTGGATGACGGCGCCGCCGTGCAGAACCCCGAGGTGCTGCCCTACCCGGCGCCGGGCCTTAGCGCTGACAACACGCTGCGCAGTGGTGATACCCTGCAACGGCTCAGTGGCGTCATGGCCTATGGATTTGGGGCCTACCGTGTACACCCGGTTGAAGTGCCGCAATTCACCCCGGCGAATGGGCGCGATAAAACGCCCATTCTGCCCGGCCAGGGCAGTTTGCGTATCGCCAGTTTTAACCTGTTGAATTATTTCAATGGCGATGGCATTGGAGGTGGCTTTCCCACCGCGCGCGGTGCGGATACCCCGAGGGAGTTCCAGCGCCAGCGGGATAAAATTATTGCCGCGATCCTGCGAATGGAAGCGGATATTATCGGCTTGATGGAGCTGGAAAACGATGGTTACGACAGGGACAGTGCGATCCAGGATCTGATTAGGGGGCTCAACAACGCAAGTGGGCACCAGCGCTACCAGTTTATCGATCCGGGTCTCATCCGGCTCGGTGATGACGACATCAGTGTGGGTATGATTTATCGCAGCGACCGGGTGATGCCGCTGGGCAGTGCGGCGACAATACAGGATTACCCGTTTGACGCTGGCAATCGTCCGCCACTGCTGCAACCCTTTGTCGAGCTTTCCTCCGGGGAGCGTTTTGTTGTTGTGGCGAATCATTTCAAGTCCAAGGGCCGCTGTCCTGTGGATGACAGTTTCAATGATGACCAGGGCGATGGCCAGGGCTGTTGGAACACCCTGCGCACCCAGGCAGCAAAGGCATTGGTGCGCTGGATAGACGGCGATCCAACCGGCAGCGGCGTTGATCGCGTATTGGTACTGGGTGACCTCAACAGTTATGCACGGGAAAACCCGATCACCGCCCTGAAGAATGCCGGTTACACGGATCTGCTGCAGAGGTATGGCAAGGGTAAGGCTTATTCGTATGTGTACGATGGCCAGTCCGGGTATCTCGACTACGCCCTCGCCAATGCGGCCCTGGCACCGCTGGTAACCGCTGCAGTGGTTTGGTCTATCAATGCCGATGAACCGCGGGTACTGGATTACAATACGGAGTATAAGAGTGACCTGCAGCTGGAGAGTCTGTATTCCCCTGGGCCCTTTCGCGCATCGGACCACGATCCTGTGATTGTGGAGCTGGCGCTGGATGCCATTAACCTGGCGCTCAAGGCGGGATTCAGGTGGGAAACCGAGGGCAACACAATCTCTTTCGCCGATACCAGCAGTGACCCGGACGGTGTCCTGGTGCGCTGGTTGTGGCGCTTCGGTGACGGTTCGAGCAGTACGCAACAAAACCCCAGCCACCATTTCCATGCACCGGGTTTCTATCTGGTGCGTTTGAAGGTGAAAGACGAGCGCGGTGCGGTATCCACCGCTGCGCAACTTATTGAAGTGAAAGGCTTGGTAGCAGGTGCAGAGAAATAAACTTGGGCGAGTTTCGAAAATATTTCGGACACAAAAAATCCAGTGCATAGCTCAATGGGAATTTACTAAAAGTATTATCGAATTAACAGTGAGTATGATCCTCCCCGGTGCTTTGCATCTCTGTTTACCCCATGATAGCGTTTGCTAGTCGGTGCTTTTACTGTGTTGAATAAAGCAAAGGTGCTGGAAACTCTAATTTTGGAGAATTTTCGATGATTGGATATATCACTTTTGGGACAAATGATTTCAATAAAGCTGTTGATTTTTATGACAACCTTTTAGCGGAATTGGGTGCAAAGAGAGTTATTGAAACCCCGGAATTTGTGGCTTGGGGACCAGAATATGGTGTGGCAAGTCTGTCGGTTTTAAATCCCCACGATGGCAAGCCTGCTACTGCAGGTAATGGTGTGATGGTGGCCCTGAATGCTGATAGTCCAGAAAAAGTAGATCTGGTTTACCAGAAAGCCATTGCGCTCGGGGCTACCTGTGAAGGTGAACCTGGGCCTAGAGCAATGCCTGGTTTTTATGCGGCCTATTTTAGGGATCTGGATGGTAATAAACTAAACGTATTTAATTTTTCACAGACGTAAATGGCGAAGAGTTTATTCTAAAAATCTGGCCCACCCCATTTACTAACAAGGCCGAAGGGAAGAATACCCTTATCTTGGGACCGTATGAGCATGGGCGCCGATTACGGGCGTACAGGGAGGTGTTCACGGCGTGCCCCGAGAGGAGGCTATTCTTTGCTTCCGGCCCGATAGTATAATCCAACCGTGATATTGGTCATGTTCTTGTGACTGTTCCTTATTTATGCTTCCTGATCGTTGCGGAAAACCCGGCGGGTGTCAGATAGCCCGATGCGGAGATGTGTTGTTGTTCATTGTAATTCTGGCGCCATTTATGGATCAGTCTCTTGAAGGGTACAGGGTTTCTGGAGCCAGGCTTCATAAGGCACTCGGGAGTCGTCTGAGTGCTCTGGGTATTCCCAGGAGCGCTTGCGAATCGGATGATCAATGCCAAGGCCGCAAAGGAGAAGCCTGTCGGGTTGCGCTCTGCTTCTGAGCTGAAGACAGGGATTACCCGGTATACTGGATGGGATTCATCGGGGCGCCGGTCGGTACTCAGTGAGTTTTCGCGTTTAGGGCCTGTTGTTTGAGGGGCTGTGCCCCGCGAGTGATTAACGGGTTAAGGAGGTGTTTGGGTGAGCGAACACGAAAAAATAAATTATGTCGAATTCCCGGCGTGCGACCTGGAAAAAACCAAGGCATTTTTCGCTGAGGCTTTCGGTTGGGTATTTACCGATTACGGTCCCGAATATACGGCTTTTACCGCTGCTGGACTGGATGGGGGTTTCTATCAGGCCAACTTGCACAGCTCAACCGCGAGCGGTGGCGCGCTGGTGGTGATTTACAGTACCCATCTGGAAGAGACCCTGAGAAAGGTGGAGGACTGCGGTGCTAAAGTGGTAAAACCTATTTTTTCTTTTCCCGGCGGCAGGCGCTTTCATTTTACCGACCCCTGCGGCAATGAGTTTGCAGTCTGGTCGGATGTGAAATTGTAAGGCGATGTACCCAAAGCCCCCGGTTTAATGGGGCTTTGGACTTCACAATTGTTAAATCAGGCTTTGAAGTCCGCAGCCAGTTTTTTTTCTACCAGATGTTTCCTCAACCTGGCATACCGGGGAATTCCGTTTTTGTAGGGGGGGTAATCTTCGCCCTGGATCAGCGGCAGCAGATAGTCGCGTCCTTGTTGGGTAATGCCGAACCCGTCTTCGCTGATAAATGCATTCGGCATGAATTTTTCCACATTGGCCACTTCGGACAAGGGTGCCTCCCCGACAGACCAGCGGTACTCGCTGCCTTCGGCGCGAATAATGGCCGGCATAATGGCATTTTTGCCAGCAACTGCCATTTGCACGGCAGCGCGGCCTACGGCATAGGCTTGCTCCACATCGGTGGCGGAGGCGATATGGCGCGCAGCGCGCTGCAGGTAGTCGGCCAGGGCCCAGTGGTATTTCAGGCCCAGGTCGCTCTTGATCATAGCGGCGAGCGTCGGTGCTACGCCGCCGAGCTGCTTGTGGCCAAAGGCATCGGTGGCGCCGGCCTCAGCGAGGAAAGTGCCGTCTTTGTTCTGGACGCCTTCAGAGGCGACGATGACGCAGTAGCCTTTCTCGTCCACGGTTGCCTGCACCTTGGCGAGGAACCTTTCTCTATCGAAGGCCACTTCCGGGAACAGGATAATGTGGGGTGCATCGCCTTCCTGCTCCTGGGCCAGGGCGCCGGCGGCGGCAATCCAGCCCGCGTGGCGGCCCATCACCTCTAGAATAAAGACTTTCGTGGAGGTGGCGCACATGGAGGCCACATCCATGGCGGCCTCCTGGGTGGATACCGCCACGTATTTGGCCACAGAGCCGAAGCCGGGGCAGTTGTCGGTCAGGGGCAGGTCGTTGTCTACGGTCTTGGGAATATGGATGGCCTGGATGGGGTAGCCCATGGTCTCGGACAACTGGGACACTTTCAGACAGGTGTCCGCGGAATCACCGCCGCCGTTATAGAAGAAGTAACCGATATCGTGCGCTTTGAATACTTCTATCAGGCGCTCGTATTCTGCACGATTTTCCTCCAGGCTCTTCAGTTTGTAACGGCAGGAACCAAAAGCGCCGGAAGGGGTGTATCGCAGTGCGGCAATATCCTCCGCACGCTCCCGGCCCACGTCGATCAGTTCCTCGCGCAGTGCGCCGAGGATGCCGTTTAGCCCCGCGTAGACATTGCCAATCTTGTCCTGGTTTTCACGCGCGGCTTCGATGACACCGCAGGCAGACGCGTTGATCACAGCGGTCACACCACCGGATTGTGCATAAAAGGCATTTTTTTTCGACATGGTTATCCTGTATCTATCGCGGTCTTGGGAAAGGCTTCTGTTTGGCTGTCCGGCGTACACCTGCTTTCGTTGCCGTGGCGGGCGGGGATTGCCGGGACTTGTGCCGGCTGTCGGCCATTGCCGAAAAATTTCTACCCGTTAAAAGATGGTGGGGCCGACCAGTGCGGGAGCGGAGTCTAATGGAATAGCGCGTAGAATGCATGGCGAGCGGAGTATTTGGCAATTACTGGCCTGTTTTGTCGTGTTAAGCTTGCGCCGCAACTATCGGGAGTACAGGTTTCCGCCATGCATATCCACATTCTAGGTATTTGCGGCACCTTTATGGGAAGCCTGGCCCAGTTGGCCGTGGCTGAGGGGCACCGGGTGACAGGCAGCGATGCCAATATCTACCCGCCGATGAGCACCCAATTGCAGCAGGCGGGTATCCAGATCAATGAGGGATACGATCCAGCGCAACTGGAGCCGGCGCCCGACTTGGTGATCATAGGCAATGCCCTGTCCCGCGGGAATCCCGCGGTGGAAGCGGTGTTGGAGCGGGGACTGCCCTATACCTCCGGAGCCCAGTGGCTGTGTGATCACTGCCTCGGCGGGCGCTGGGTATTGGCGGTGTCCGGTACCCATGGCAAGACCACCACCGCGGGCATGCTGGCCTGGATTCTGGAAGTGGCGGATATGCAGCCGGGTTTCCTGATCGGCGGTGTGCCAAGTAATTTCGGTGTGTCGGCACGGCTGGGGGAATCTCCTTTTTTTGTCGTGGAGGCGGATGAATACGATACCGCCTTCTTCGACAAGCGCTCCAAGTTTGTGCACTACCGCCCGCGCACGGTCATTATCAACAACCTGGAATTCGACCACGCGGATATCTTTGACAGCCTGGCGGCGATACAGCGTCAGTTCCACCATCTGGTGCGCACGGTGCCGGCCAATGGCCTGATTGTTGCCGCCGCCGAGGAAAATGTACAACAGGTGCTGGCGCAGGGCTGTTGGAGTGAAATTCAGCACTTTGGCATTGAGGGTCAGGAGGGTCTTAGCCTGGGTGACTGGCGCGCGGTGGATATTGCTGCGGATGGCAGCAGTTTCACCGTACAGTTTGAGGGGGCCGAGGTGGCGCGGTTGGAGTGGGATTGCACCGGATTACACAATGTGCGCAACGGCCTCGCCGCCATGGCGGCCGCCCGCCATGTGGGGGTGGTGCCGGAGTTGAGTAGTGCCGCGCTGGGGCGTTTCCAGGGAGTCAAGCGCCGTATGGAGTGTCTGGGCGAAGTGGCCGGAATCCGTGTGTATGACGATTTTGCCCATCACCCGACGGCGATCCAATCCACCCTCAATGGGCTGCGGGCCAAAGTGGGAGGGGACAGGATCATCGCCCTGATCGAGCTGCGCTCCAACACCATGCGTATGGGGGTGCACCAGGACAAACTGGCGAATGCCTGCAGCGGTGCGGATATGGTGCTCTGGTACCAACCCCGGGGAATGGACTGGTCATTGGATGCGGTGACCCGCCACTCTTCGGTGCCTGCCGGGATTTTCGATAGTATCGAGACCGGTGTCGAATCGGCCCTCAAACTCGCCGATAAGGGCAGCCATATTGTGGTGATGAGCAATGGTGGTTTCGGTGGTATTCACCAGCGCCTTATCGGTGCTTTGGAACAGAAATACCATCGCTCAGTCTGAGGAATGTTACCGGCACGGAAATGGGTTCGGGGAGTTCTGTCTCAGGGTAAATCAGGGTCACGATATTGCAACAGCCTACTTTTGACAAAACTGTCACTCTGGCCATGACCGGGGCTTCAGGGGCGCAGTACGGTCTGCGCCTGCTGCAGTGCCTGCTCGCAGCCAGAGTGCGCGTCTGGCTGCTGGTGTCCGAAGCGGCGCGGGTGGTGATCAATACCGAAACTGACCTGAAACTCCCCGAAGGCGATGGTGCAGCGCTGCAGGGTTTTCTCGCCGATTATTTTGGCGCGAAGGCGGGGCAACTAACCCTGTTTGGCGGGCGCGACTGGTTTTCCCCGGTGGCATCCGGCACTGGTGCCCCGGCCAGTATGGTGATTTGTCCGGCCAGTGGCGGTACCCTTTCGGCGGTTGCCTGTGGTGCTTCCAACAACCTGATCGAGCGCGCCGCGGATGTGGCCCTGAAGGAGCGCCGCCAGCTGATCCTGGTCCCGCGCGAGGCGCCTTACTCGGAGATTCACCTGGAAAATATGCTCAAGCTCACCCGGATGGGCGCGATGATCCTGCCCGCCAGCCCTGGTTTTTACCAGAGACCGCGCGCAGTTGAGGATATTGTCGACTTCGTCGTGGCACGCCTGCTTGACCAGTTGGGCGTGGAGCAGAAATTATTACCGAACTGGGGCGAATAGGTCGCTAAAAGAGGCCATTGCCGTGAAACCGAGCATCACGATTCATTACTGTGTGCAGTGCAACTGGATGTTGCGCGCCACCTGGATGGCCCAGGAATTGCTCTATACCTTTGCCGATGACCTTCAGCAGGTTGCATTGCAACCCGGAACTGGGGGAGTATTTGAAATCCGGATTGGTAAAAATTTGATCTGGGAGCGCAAACGCGATGGCGGCTTTCCCAGTGCAAAGGCGCTCAAGCGGTGTGTGCGGGATCTGCTGTTTCCAGACCGTGCGCTGGGACATAGTGATACACCCTGAATTTATTTCCAATAAAACGGTGTGATCAAAAAATTTGTCCTAGTAAGCACTCTGAGAGTGATCAAAGCGTACGCGGTACTGTGGTTCACTGATATTGAATACAAGCGGAAATTTATGCTGTCAGCTTTCAAGACCTGTTACGAATACCTGGTGACCAAGCGGCCATTGATTGTATTAGTGGTCGTCGGCCTGTTGAGCCTGCTGGCGGCGATGGGCCTGCCCCGCTTTAAACTGGATGCCTCCGCGGATTCACTTACGCTGGAAGCGGACCAGTCCCTGGATTATTTTCGCGAGATTTCCGCGCGTTACGCCAGCGGTGACTTCCTGGTGGTGACCTACCGTTATAAGGATGGCGACCTGTTTAGCGATGCGTCCCTGGTCACCCTGAGCAGACTGCGCGACGCGCTGGGCGGGGTGGATGGCGTTACCAGTGTGCAGACCATTCTGGATGTGCCGCTACTTTATAGTCCCAAACTGTCTTTGACCGATCTCAGCGACGATATTCGTACCCTGTCCAATCCCGGCACCGACAGGGATCTGGCCCGCCAGGAGTTTCTCTCCAGCCCCATTTATCGCGAATTGATCCTGAGCCCCGACGGCCAGACCACCGCACTGCTCGCCAATCTGAAACTGGACAAGCGCGGTATCGAACTGGTGCGCGAACGCGACGCTCTGCGCCGCAAACGCAACAGGGAAGGCCTGGATGCAGAGGAGTCCGCGCGGCTGCAAGAGGTGAGTGCGGTTTACCTGAAGCACCGTACCGAGCAGGAACTGGAAGCTCGTCAGCGAGTGGAGATAGTGCGCGGGATTCTGGCCGATTACAAGGGGCAGGCGGAATTGTTCCTCGGCGGTGTAACCATGATCACCGCGGATATGATCGCGTTTATCAAGAGCGATCTGGTGGTGTTCGGTGTGGGTATCCTCGCCTTTATTATCCTCACCCTGCTGCTGATCTTTCGTCAGCCGCGCTGGGTGCTGCTGCCGCTGCTCACCTGTGTGACCACCGCGGTGGTGATGCTGGGCCTGCTCAGCTGGCTCGACTGGCGCCTCACGGTAATCTCTGCCAATTTTGTCGCGCTGCTGCTGATAATCACTCTTGCCATCACCATCCACCTGGCGGTGCGCTACCGCGAATATATTGCCCAGCAACCCCACTGGAGCCGTGAGGAACTGGTGCTGCAGACTGTGCGCTTTATGGCCAAGCCGTGCCTGTACACTGCGCTGACGACGATCGTGGCTTTTGTATCCTTGGTGGTGAGCGGCATTCGCCCGGTGATCGATTTTGGCTGGATGATGACCATGGGTGTTACCCTGGCGCTGGTGCTGTCTTTCCTGATTATCCCCTGCTTTCTGATGATTCTGCCCAAGCGTGAGGGCAAGGTGGGCGCGGACAACTCCCACGCCTTTACCCTGCGCTTTTCCCGTTTTGCCGAGGGACACAGATTTATTGTATTGGGCGTTTCTCTTCTGGCTTTCGTGGTCGGTGCAGTGGGTGTGTCCCAGTTGAAGGTGGAAAACCGCTTCATCGATTACTTCGATGATGCCACCGAGATCTACCAGGGCATGCTGGTGATCGACCGTCGCCTGGGCGGAACCGTAACCCTGGATATCATTCTCGATAAACCCGAGGGGGATAAGGTGGCCTTTGAGGGGGAGGAAGATCCTTTCGGCGAGACCGCAGGCGAAGACGCTCTCGCTGCGGAAGATCCTTTTGCCTCAGACGATCCCTTCGGCAGTGCGGAAGAATCCCAGGAGCTGAGTTACTGGTTCACGGTGGCCGGTCTTGCCGAGCTGGAGCAACTACACGACTATCTGGAGGCGCAGCCGGAAGTCGGCAAGGTGCAGTCCCTGGCAACTGCGTACAAGGTGGCCCGCGATTTGAATGGCGGCCCGCTCAATGATTTCGAACTGGCGGTGGCAAATAACAGCCTGCCAACGGAAATTCGCAGTGTACTGATCAGCCCCTATCTTTCCGCGGAGGACAGCCAGGCGCGCATCACCCTGCGGGTCATGGAAACTGACCCCGGCCTGCGCCGTGGGGAATTGATCCAGCGCATCTACGACTACGCCCACAACGAAATGGGCATAGCCCCGCAAAATATCCATCTGACCGGCTTGCTGGTGCTCTACAACAATATGCTGCAGAGCCTGTTCAAGTCGCAAATCCTCACCCTGGGGGCGGTGTTTGTGGGTATCCTGCTGATGTTCCTGGTGCTGTTCCGCTCCCTGTCCCTGGCCATTATCGCGCTGGTGCCAAATATGCTGGCGGCCTGTGTGGTACTGGGCGGTATGGGGCTGGCCGGAATACCGCTGGATATGATGACCATTACCATCGCTGCGATTACGGTCGGCATCGGGGTGGATCATGCGATTCACTATCTGTACCGCTTCCGTGCCGAGTTCGCCAAAGACGGCAACTACCTGGCCACCATGCACCGCAGCCATGCGACTATTGGCCGCGCCATGTTCTACACGGCAATCACCATTATTGCCGGCTTCTCGATTCTGGCGTTGTCAAAGTTTGTGCCGTCCATTTATTTCGGCCTGCTGACCGCACTGGCCATGTCTGCAGCACTGCTCGGCTCTCTCACTTTGCTGCCGCTGCTGTTGGTAATGCTCAAGCCACTGGGCTCAGAGGTTCCGGATGCCGCAGAGGCTACCGTGCCTGAGATCACCGCGGGGGCCTGAGGGAGAAGCCCTCCTTTGTGAAACAAAGAGCTCGGGTCAAATCCTGAGCTTTTTTGAATTTCGGGGCGTGAGCCCAGCAGCAGCCCAGGCAGCCCTGAAATAGCGGTTTTTCCGCGACGCTCGATATTGTGCAGACACTCATTGAGTTAGTCGTTGAATGAAATTTCTGAATACTGAAAAACTGCCCACCAATGCCCAGAGCCAACACGGTTTGGGGCGTACAAGGCGGTAGGGTGCGGTAGCTTGACTCCCTTTGGTTGAACACTCAACAAAGCTATCACCATTAGCCATCATGCCAATCAGGCTTGCCTGTATGACCAATCGTGGTAACATCTAGCCAGCAGTAATCAGCTCGTACACGCGCGATATGCCTGCCTATGCGAGTGTTCACTTGCCCAAATATCCGGAGGTTTCCCTTTTGTTACGGGTTTTTTTCCATGAAAACTGACTTTGTTACCAATGGCCGTCGCATCTATCAACAGGTGGTGGAAAAAATGCTTGTGCTGCTCGACAGCGGCGATTATCCACCGGGGGTGCGACTGCCCTCCGAGCGCGAGCTGTCACAAATGTTCGCTGTCAGTCGCCCCAGTGTTCGCGAGGCCATCATTGCCCTTGAAGTGATGGGGCGTGTCACGGTGCGCACCGGTTCCGGTGTCTATGTTATCGAGCCAGTCGGCATATTTACCGACAGCATGGATTTCAGCCCGTTTGAATTGACCGAAGCGCGGGTATTGGTGGAAGGGGAAACCGCGGCACTGGCCGCTACCATGATTACCGAAGCGCAGTTGGAAGATCTGCGCAATGCCTACCGGGATATGGTGCGGGAAAATGAGGAGGGCAACCTGACTTCCGAGCGCGCGGACCGCAAATTTCACGAAGTAATCTCCCGTGCAACGAATAACCGCGTGCTAATGAGCACCATCGACAAACTTTGGGATATTCAAAAACACTCGCCAGATGTTCAGGCAGTGCACAAATCTGTGTGTAAAAAAGACGGACAAAAACGCCTTGCGGAACACAAGGCCATTTTGCAGGCACTGGAAAACCGCGATGTCAATGCCGCACGTCGTACCATGCGTCTGCACTTCAATCGCTCTCTGAATGCGCTGCACGATGCCTCTGAAGCCAAAGCGGTGGAAGTGGTGCGAAGGGAAGTGTCCGAACGTCGCAAGCGTTTTTCCATCGATCGTCTCGGAGGAGCCTCGGACCTCTGATGCTCGCCTGTCAGGCAAATGACTTTAAAGATGGCTGCCAAATTGTCAGATATCGGTGCACGGATGGTTTTTGGTATCCTGTTTACACGGGATTATTCATGCTGTCTTTGCACCAGTTGCAAGCACAAAAAAGCCCGCATTTTGCGGGCAAAATTGATTGCCGGCGGGTGGTAACCCGCCAGCCGAGAAGAGGCTATTGATCAAGTAGACCAGATTGAAGCGCCTTAGAACTTCGCTTTAAGCCCCAGGAATACGCGCGGGCCGTAACTATTGACTTCGCCCAGGTTATCATTGGTGAAGAAGTACTGCTTTTTCGGTTCATCAAACAGGTTGATGGCTTCCAGGCTCAGCTTCAGATTCTCGTTGACGCGATATGAGGCCCGCGCTTCCCACACACCAACGTCACCCACGTAGCGCAAGCGTGTGCCATTGCTGGTATACGGCTGGAAATACTCACTGCGATACTTGTAGATGATACTGGTGTCGAGATTGCCGATCTGATAGTACAGCTGACCAGAAAATACATTTTCGGAGAAACCCGGGACGTTGCCCGGCGCAATAATGCCCTGAGTCTGACTATGTACTGAGCCATCGTCGGCCAGTATGGTTACACTGCCGTACCGGCTGTCTTCGAACTCGAAGTCGGAATCTGCGTGATTATAGCTGGCTTTTATACCCAGGCCACTCAGATATCCCGGCAAGTATGAGAAGCGGTGCGCACCGGTAATCTCGATACCGTTCAGGTCGTTGGTGTCTTCGTTGGCGCGGGTAGTAGTAAAGTCCGCTTCAACGGCCTGGCCATCGACAACAAAGCTCTCGGTGGTGCGTGCCTGCTCGAAGCCGCCCTGGAATTTTTTGTGATAAATGCCGAACGCAAGCAGGGTATCCTCGTTGGGATACCATTCAATGGCGGCATCGAAGTTCCAGGAAGTCAACGGCTTCATGTTCGGGTTACCGCTGCCGCTGATATCCTCAATCAGCTCATCAATATTGGTAACCTCTTTGGAAGAAGTGGTTTTAAAGGTGCGTTTATAACCCAGGTCACTGGGATCCGGGCGGGAGAGGCCGCGATAAACCGCACCGCGCAGCAATACCGATTCGCTCACATCTGCGACGAGATTAAAACTCGGCAAAACTTCGGTGTAATCACCACCGGATGTCACGCGCTCAGGATCAGCACCTTCTATTGGTTGCAGGGACAGGGCTCCGCTGTCGTGGGTTAGGATTTCATAGGGGGCACGGTAAGCAACTGACTCGACATCAGTTTTTACCACACGCACACCGAAGTTTCCGTAGATCGCTTTGCCCAGCAGCGAGCTTTCGAAGTTTGCCATGACATAGCCAGCCGTGGTGGTCTCGGCCACATCGGTGACGTCTGTGTTTCTATCATTCAGCTCGGGATAAGAAAATTCGGCGCCATTCGCGGAGAGAATCATGTTCGTCACACACATGGTGTCGAAAGTCGCCCAGCTGTTACCGGTACCGGTAGTGGCTGTACCAGTGACGGAATCGATGTTGGTTACCAGATTGCCATCTCTCAGGCCATTGAGGAAATCCCTTTCGGGGAAGGGGATGGCACATGCTTTGTTGATGTCGGCGATAGTTGCAGCACCCGCTTCGGAACCGCGGCTGAGGCTGTATTCTTCGCGGTCCGCCCCCAGATCCAGATATTCCAGCTCGGAAAACCGCAGGCCGCCTTGCAGGCTTGTCACAAAACCGCCATCCAGTTTCCAGTCAAAATCGGTGCGAAAAGCGTTTATCGTATTGCGACGATCCACATCATTATCGATACGCACGCGGTAGGCATCAGAAAACAGAGTGTGGTCGGTTACATCAAAGTCGTTGACCGTGTACTGTAGAATACCGGAATCCTTAGTCCAGCTGACCAGCGGCCGATAGCCTCCCCGGGTCACTTCACCGGCAATATTCTGTTTATCCGACTGTGTCCGCACGGAAACCTGAAGTTCTTCCCGGGTGGTTTCTGAGAATGAAACGTCAGCAGATACGGTCAGATTCTCAGTAAAATCGTAAGCAACATTCAGACCGTAACCGAGATAGTCCTCGGTACGGGAATAGACTTCGCTATTGGACTCGATGGCGGTTTCACCAGCCCACTCCGATACCGCACCGTTTTCTGAAACGATCAGAGACTCAGCGGTTAGGCCCGGAGTAACGCGCCGCATGTTGGCGAAGTTCAAATCGTGGCGCTGCTCTGACTGCACACGCGCAGACTGCTGCAGATCGAAGTTGATATCCATTTTTTCACTGGGTTGGAACTGCAGTGCCACGAAAACGGAATCGCGCTTGTCAGATGTGTCATTCTGGCGATACCCGTTGGAACTTGGCGCGAATGCAAAAGCACTGCCATCACTGTAGGCTTTGCCTGTCTCGGGATTTACCTCGGTATCAAAGGTGCCACCGGACTTGTTACAGTCATCGGGCTTCTCTCGATAAAAGCCACTGGCAATAGCTGGATCATTTAGGCAGGCATAAAGAGACGAGCCGCTGGGGCTGGAGGAGCGTATCTCAGCTTCCGGCTGTGAGATATCACTTTTCTGATAACCCAGAGAAACGCCGAATGCCATGCCGTTGTCGAATTCGAACTGATCTACATAACTGGCAGTGCCACGGAAGCCCAGATTTCCCGCCATGGGGTCGTCGATATTGGACTGATCCGGGTTGTAGTTGGCCTTGGTATCTATCTGGATACGCCGCTTGCCATACTCCAGTGGTTTCAGGGTTTCCAGCGCAATCAAGCCGGCCACGCCACCTTCCACCAAACTCGCATTCTGCGTTTTGTAAATAGCGACTTTATTCATCAGCTCCGAAGGAAACTGGGAAAAGTTTACCGAGCGATCACCACTGCCATTAGTGGCTTCGCGGCCGTTGAAGGTAGAGGCGCTCAGGTAGGGCCCAAGGCCGCGGATTGAGATTTCAGTAGCACCACCGTTTTCTCGGTGAGAAGAGGCACCGGTAACGGATTCCAGCGCTTCACCGATGGACAGCGCTGGCAATTCACCTATTTCATTGGCGGAAAGGCCGTCAACAATAGTGATGGAATTGCGCTTGATATCGATGGTGGTTTGGATCGTGGCGCGCGTGCCGGTGACTGTAACCTCTTCCAATTCCTGCACCGTTGCCGGACCACCGGCTTCCTGCGCATGTGCAACGCTCATACAGGCCGCCGCGGCCACTGCGCTTACTAGAAACGGCTTATTGAATCTTCTCTCGATCGCCATTACATCTTTCGCGTCGTTATTATTCTTACGCATTGAAACCCCCAAGGAAGTCTGCGTTTGTTGATATTAACAGGCGTCGCATCCTGGCGTCGCTTTTTACATTATGAAGAGCACTAACTTTTAACCAGTTCAAAGACCAGTTGTCGTTTACAGCTTCCGATCCGTGCTCAAACCAGTACAAACTCTCACTCGCCCAATATATAGTCAACCAATTTTCAAGTTTATTGCATTTTTTGGACTTACCACTGTTCGTTATTTATTCAAATCGAGAGATATTTTCCATGATATAAAAATTTTTTGAATTAATGAATTGGTCATTAGTAAAATTGGTTGACAGATAGTGTTGGCCAATTTACGCTATCTGCATAATAATTTTGTGCATGCCATCGCTGGCTTCCTGTGGGACACCGGGACACCGTAAAAGCAAAAAAGTCATAAGAGAGATATTCAAGTGATCCTTAGAGCTAAAGGAATCCATCGCCTGCTGGCCGTAGCGCTGCTCACATGTGGCCAGGCTTTGCTCTTCTGTGCACAGGCAGCGGCAGAGGAATACCTTGTTAGCAACCCGAAGGAATACGCCGAAGTTGCAAAAAATCTTGAAGCTGGCGATACCGTGGTACTTGCCAATGGTGTATGGCGGGATTTTGAAATTCTGTTCACCGGAGCGGGTAAAAAAGAGAATCCGATCACGCTGATCGCCCAGGAGAAGGGCAAAGTCGTCTTATCCGGTCAGTCAAATCTGCGTCTTGCGGGCGAGTACCTGGTAGTTGTCGGGCTGGTGTTCAAAAACGGTTACTCCCCCAGCAGCGAAGTGGTCGCCTTCCGCCGCAACCGGGAGAGCCTGGCAAACAATTCCCGTGTAACTGAAATCGTGATTGAAAACTTCAGCAAGCCTGAGCGCATGGAATCCGATTATTGGGTTGCCCTCTACGGTAAAAACAACCGCTTTGACCACGGCCACCTTGCCGGTAAACGCAACAAGGGCGTGACCATAGCGGTGCGCCTCGATAGCGAAGATTCCCAGGAAAATTACCACCGTATCGATCACAATTATTTTGGGCCGCGCCCGGTATTGGGCTCCAATGGTGGTGAAACCCTGCGTGTCGGCACTAGCCGCTATTCACTGACAGATTCCCTGACGGTGGTCGAGAACAATTTCTTCGATCGGCGCGACGGCGAAGTAGAGATCATTTCCGTCAAGTCCGGCAAGAATAAAATCCGCAACAACACCTTTTTCGAGTCCCGCGGCACCCTGACCCTGCGCCACGGCAATGGCAACCTGATAGAAGGCAATGTGTTCATTGGCAACAGCGAGGATCACACCGGCGGTATTCGGGTTATCAATCGCGACCAGACAGTGCGTAACAATTACCTCGAAGGTCTCACAGGCTATCGGTTCGGGAGCGGATTCAGCATTATGAACGGTGTGCCCGATTCTCCCATCAACCGATACCATCAGGTGGTGAATGCCAGAGTCGAGAACAACAGCTTTATCAATGTGGATCACATTCAGCTGGCAGTCGGCAGTGACCCGGAGCGCAGCGCGGTACCGCTGGACTCCAGTATCTCCAATAATATTTTCTACAACGAGAGCGATCGCTCCCCCTTTTCTGTATTTGACGACATCTCCGGGGTTCACTTTGCGGCCAATATTTCCAATGGCTTTGTGGATCAAGAGATTCGTGAGGGCATCAACACCGGTGTAAAAAGACTTCGTCGAGCTGGAAACGGCCTGCTCTATCCTGTCGACCCCGCCATGGTAGATAAGGGTGTCAGCAGAAATCTGATACCCACCAGCAAAAGCATGACGGGTGTTTCATGGTACCCCAAGTCTGAACCGGAAGCTGCCTTCGGTAGCGGTAAAGCCACTGTTGTGCACCCCGGTGAAGATACGCTCTTCGACGCACTGAAAACCATAGCCGATGGCGACACTCTGGTGCTGGAAAATGGAATCTACAAGTCCCGCAAGCGCTTGCAGATTGATAAAACCATTACCATCAAGGCGAAAAAAACCGGCAAGGTGACGCTAACCAGCGAGCGCCCGGTCATGTTCGAAATTATTGATGGCGGCAGCCTGGAACTCAACGGTCTGGTGCTGTCTGGTGAAAACAGCCCGGACTCCACCGGCAATACCCTGATCCGCACTGCCAAATGGGGCATGTTGAAAAACTACCGATTCTCGATGAAGAACAGTCGTGTAGAAAATCTGGACGTCAACCACTCCTATCATTTCTTTGACTCGGGAAGTCGGGCTTTTGCCACCTTTATCAGTATCGAAAACAGTGTGCTTGATAATATTACGGGTGATTTTCTGAAACTGGATAAGGAGAGAGATGATCTCGGTGTTTACAATGCCGAATACGTCACTCTTTCGGGAAACACATTCAGGAATGTAAAGGGTACGCTTGTCAACCTGTATCGCGGTGGTACCGATGAAAGCACCTTTGGGCCACATTTTACTTTTGCCAGCAATATCGTGGAAAAATCCGGAAGTGGTAAACGCAATCGGTCCCAGGCACTGGTAAAACTGCACGGCGTGCAGGTTGCGAACATCCACGACAATACCTTTACCGACAGTGCTGGTATTGTGGTGGAGCACACCGTGGCTGAGCCGATCACCCGTATTGTCAGCAACCAGTTCCACCAATCACCGCTGCCGGACGTTAGAGAGCTGGCCCGTGAGGGCCCTCACACCGCTGTTCTCGCCAACAATAAAGTGAAGTAATCAAAATGTTTGGCCAGAAGTTTGAATCAAAATTAAAAGCTTTAGGGATAAGTGTCGCTTTTGTAACGGGTCTGATACTGAACTCCCAGGAAAGTTATGCTACACCACACCCTAATTTGGTGGTCAATACCGCAGACGTAGACGCCATGCAAACCGCTGTTTCCCGGCAGGGCCGTTTTCGCAGTGCATTTCTCGCCACTAAGGCTGCTGTGGACCGCTCACTGGAAGGGCCTATCGCTGTGCCAATGCCCGCCGATGCAGGCGGTGGTTATACCCACGAACAACACAAGAAAAATTACCAGTTGATGTACAACGCCGGCGTACTGTATCAAATCACTGAAGACGGCCGCTATGCCGAGTATGTGCGTGATCTGCTTCTAGCCTACGCAGCGTTGTACCCAACCCTTCATCTGCATCCGAAACATCGCCTTGGAGCGAAAAACCCAGGCAGGTTGTTCTGGCAGAACTTGAATGAAGCGGTGTGGCTGGTGTACACCATTCAGTCCTATGACCTGATTCGCCCCTCACTCTCTGATACGGAGGCCGAGACGATTGAGCAGGGGGTGCTGCGCCCGATTGCACGCTTCCTTTCCGTGGAATCTCCAGAAACCTTCAACAAAGTGCATAACCACGGCACCTGGCTGGCCGCTGGTGTAGGCATGGTCGGTTATGTGCTGGACGAACCCGAACTGGTTGAACAGGCGCTGTTGGGCCTCGACAAATCCGGCAAAGGCGGTTTCCTGCGGCAGTTGAATACCCTATTTTCTCCCGACGGTTATTACAATGAAGGCCCTTACTATCAGCGCTACGCGCTGATGCCCTTTGTGACCTTTGCAAAAGCCATTGATAACAATGAGCCGGATCGGAAAATTTTTAGCTATCGCGACGGTATTATTCTGAAAGCCATTGATACCACCATTCAACTCAGTTACAACAATCTTTTTTTTCCCATTAATGATGCCATTAAAGACAAGGGCATCGATACTGTGGAGCTGGTGCAGGGCGTGGCCATTGCTTACGGCAAAACGGGCAATCCGCAATTGCTGGACATTGCCGCAAAGCAGGATCAGGTTCTGCTGACCGGTGATGGCCTCAAGGTTGCACAGGACCTGGATGCCAACAAGCAACAACCATACGTATTCAAGTCCAGAGCCTTCCGCGATGGCAAGGACGGGGATGAAGGTGCGCTGGTGGTATTTCGCCTGCAGGTAAATGGCGATCAGGCCCTGCTGTTCAAGCCTTCCGCTCAGGGGATGGGCCACGGCCATTTCGACAAGCTGACCTGGCAATTCTACGACCGCCAAGCGGAAATCGTGACCGATTATGGAGCTGTCCGTTTTCTGAATGTGGAATCTAAAAATGGTGGCCGCTATCTGCCGGAAAACGACACCTATGCGAAGCAGACCATTGCTCATAACACTGTGGTGGTAGATGAAACTACGCACTTCAACGGTGATCTGAAAATCGGCAGCAGTAACCATCCGGAACTTCTTTTTTTCCACGTCGGTGATCAGGTAAAAATCAGCTCGGCGGAAATTGATTCCGCCTATCCGGGAGTTACTCTCAAGCGCACTTTGGCATTAATCAACGATTCCGACAGCGACCATGTTTTCGCCATCGATTTGTTCGAGGTGCAGTCCAGCAGGCAGCACCAATTAGATTTGCCATTGCACTACAATGGTCAGCTTGTGGATACCAGCTTTATACTAAAGGGCTATAAGGACAATATTTCTGCACTGGGTAAGAAAAGCGGATACCAACACCTGTGGCTGAAAGCCCACGCAAAACCGGAGTCCGGTCTCGCGCAGGTGACCTGGTTGAATGACAACGGCCATTTCTATACCAACTCCAGCTTAGTAGACGGAAAAACAGAGTTGTTGTTTGCGGAACTGGGAGCCGATGATCCCAATTTCAATCTGCGCTCGGAAACAGCCTTTATTACGCGCCGGAAGAATGTCCGCAGACACACTTTTGTTAGCGTGCTTGAACCCCACGGTGAGTACAACCCTGCCAAGGAATTTACTCTGCAGGCAGAAAGTCAGGTCGTCGGTATTGAACTTCAGCGCAGCGACGACCTGGAACTGATTGCAATTGCACTCAAGACTGACGTGACTAAATTGATGGCGTTTAACAGCCGCGAGGATTTTTCGGCTCAGAGCAAAACCAGATTTACCTTTCGTGGCAATCAATATGTATTCCGCGGTCGCGCAAAGCTTTTCAGTGTTGGAGAAAATAAATAATTCTATATGTATAGATGGAGGAGCTTATGCCTGCACCCGCTGCATTTTTTCTGCAGGAGACCATTGAAGTGGAAGATCTTGGTGGTGGCATCAAACGTCAGATTCTAGGGTTTGATGAAAGCCTAATGGTGGTCAAGGTCTGGTTTGAAGAAGGCAGTATCGGCTACCTGCATAGGCATCCGCACACTCAGGTGAGCTACGTAGAAAGTGGCGAGTTTGAAGTGCAGGTGGGCGGTCACAAAAAAATTCTTAAAGCCGGGGATAGTTTTTATATTGCTCCCAATATGGAGCACGGTGCAGTGTGTAAAAAGTCTGGTGTTCTGATCGACACCTTCAGTCCTTACCGAGAAGAATTCCTGGATAAAGAAATAGGATAATAAAAATGAAAAACTTGCGCTGGATCATTGTGTCGCTGGTGGCTCTTGCCACCATTATCAACTATATTGACCGCGCCGCGCTATCTGTCATGTGGCCGGGAATTGCTGAAGATCTAGGCATGGACAGCCATGACTATGCCAATATCATGAGTGTATTTTTGATTGCCTATGCCATTGGTCAGGCAGTTTTCGGGCGTATTTTTGATGCCGTCGGCACTCGCATTGGCTTCATGTTGTCCATCGTGGTCTGGTCTGTCTCCATCGCACTGCACGCACTGGCAAGCTCTGTTGCTTCCTTCAGTCTTTTCCGTAGCCTGTTAGGCTTCGGCGAGGCGGGCAACTGGCCGGGTGCCACCAAGGCCAACGCGGAATGGTTCCCGGCCAAAGAGCGGGCACTGGCACAGGGTATTTTTGGCGCGGGTGCTTCTGCGGGCAGTATCATCGCTCCTCCTCTGGTGGCTTTCCTCTACGCATTTCTCGGTTGGCAGGCCACCTTTGTGGTGATCGCATTACTGGGCTTTCTGTGGCTGGTGCCGTGGCTGATCATTTACAAAAGCGGCCCAGATGCGCACCCCTGGATTACCCAGGAGGAGCGTGAACTGATCCTTTGTGGGCAGTTCACCCCAGGTAATAACAATGGCAAAGAAGAGTATGTACCCGGTCTGGTTGAGCTACTTTCACATCGCCAGAGCTGGAGTGTGATCTCCGCGCGCTTTTTCATCGAACCGATCTGGTGGCTGTTCGTAGCCTGGCTGCCACTCTACCTGAATGACAAATTCGGATTTGATGTGAAAGCCATTGGCGCCTCCGCATGGATTCCCTTCGTGGGTGCCGCTGCCGGTGCACTGTTCGGTGGTTGGCTGTCTGGTCGTCTTATCAGCAGGGGCTGGAGTGTGAACAAATCCCGCAAGTTTGCTGTGTTCGTGGGCGGTGCGCTGATGCTGCCAGCACTACTGGCAACCACCTTGGCGAATACACCGGCTTTGGCGCTGGGCATGATCACCGTCATCCTGTTCGGCTTCCAGGCGGCCATTAATAATATTCAGACCTTGCCCAGTGATTATTTCTCTGGAAAGACTGTTGCCAGTCTAGCCGGGATCAGCGGTGCTGTGGGTGTGGTCAGCGTGATTACTGCTATCCAGTTGGTACCTGTTATTACCAACGATGGAACTTACTACCCACCCTTCTTTATTCTCGGTGCCTCTTTGGTTCCGTTAATGTTGATCTCGGTTCTGCTGGTTGGGGGGCGTATTACTCCGGTATGCAGCAAACGAGAAAAAAAGCAACTCGCTGAAGCAGCGGGATGACCAATGTCCACATAATACTTCGATAAAAAAGCATCGACTTCTCATTATACCGTTTGGAGTAGACATGAAATTGAACAACAAGGTAGCAATCGTCAGCGGCGGGGCTAGGGATATCGGCAAAGCGGTATCACTCAAGTTGGCAGCAGAAGGCGCAAAAGTAGTAATCAACTACTTCAGCAACAATCAGACTGCCGATGAAACTCTGGCAGAGATCAAGCAGGCTGGTGGTGAAGCGATCATCGTTCAAGGTGACATGACCAAGCAGACGGACGTTGCATGCCTGGTGGGAACTGCCCGTGAAACCTATGGACCTGACGTTGACATTCTTGTCAATGTTACCGGCGGCTTAGTTGAGCGTAGGATGATCACTGAGGTGGATGAAGACTTCTTCAGCAAGGTTATCGCCCTGAATCTGAACAGCACCTTCCTGCTGACCAAAGCGGTAGTACCGTATATGAACGGCGGAGCGATTATAAACCTGGCTTCTCAAGCTGGTCGAGACGGCGGCGGTCCTGGTGCTTCTGTTTACGCGACTTCCAAAGGTGCAGTGATGACCTTTACCCGCGCCATGGCGAAAGAATTGGGCCCGCAAAATATCCGTGTTAATGCGCTCTGCCCAGGTATGATCAGCACCACTTTCCACGATGTTTTCACCAAGGATGCCGTACGTGCAAACGTTGCCAGTGCAACGCCGCTAAAGCGTGAAGGCAAGGCGAGCGAAGTGGCAGATGCTGTCGCCTATCTGGCCTCTGACGAAGCCTCCTTTCTCACTGGTACCAATGTTGATATAAACGGCGGCCTGTTCTTTTCCTGATTTGTTCGCACGCGATTGAATCTGTGTAGAGGTAATGCTGTGGGTGCCAAAGCGGAAACTACCATGAAAAAAAAATTGGCAGTGCTCGGTGAGTGCATGCTGGAAATTAATCTGGGTGATAACGACCTGTCCATCACTAATAATTCACTGGATGCGAATCTGTTCTTTGGTGGGGATACGCTGAATACCGCACTCTATCTCTCTCGATTGGGTTTTCCGGTGGATTATGTCACCGCGGTGGGAGATGACCACTTGAGTGACTGGATGCTGCAGCAGTGGCGCAATGAGGGTATCGGATGCAATCTGATATTGCGAGAGACAGGTGCCACACCTGGTCTCTATCTGATTGAAACCGGTCCGCAGGGAGAACGGACTTTCCTGTACTGGCGGGATAACTCTCCGGCACGGCGTCTGTTCGATAACCCCAGCAATACCAAGGTGCTGTTTGCCAGATTGATGGAATTCAAAGCCATTTATCTGTCTGGCATCTCGTTGGGTATCTATTCCCCCTCTACCCGAAAGTGTCTGTTTGAATTCTTGGTGGAATTCCGCGCAGCAGGCGGTATGGTAATTTTCGATAGCAATTACCGGCCAACACTGTGGGGTAGTGATCTATTGGCCCGGCAAACCTACCTGCAGATGTATCGCCTGACAGATATTGCCTTGCCCACCTTGGAAGACGAGCAGGCGCTATTTGGCGATGCTGATGAAACAGCGGTACTTGACCGTTTGAAAAATCTCGGTATTCGAGAAATTGTGCTGAAAAAAGGTGGCGATGGTTGTGTTGTGAAAACCGATAAGCACAGCGAGTTCATTGCCGCCAATGAAGTAGTCCCGGTGGATACCACAGCCGCCGGTGACTCATTCAATGCCGGGTATCTGGCGCACCGCTTGAGCGGCAGACCTGTCACGAATGCGGCAAAAAGTGGTCACAATCTGGCAGCGCTGGTAATCCAGCATCGAGGAGCAATTATTCCTCGTGCCGTCATGCGTTTAAGTTAAGAAAATTATGCTTGGCAGGCTGCTGAAAAAGTCATTTCAACTCAATTGTCAGTCTGTATTCTATATGGTTGTAAATTAAAAATATATAAAATAAGGTATTTTTGAAACATTTTCCTTCAGGGTGAAAGCGAATTTCGGCTAAAATCAGGGTTTTTCAGCATCCTGTTAGATATGAATGATGCCAAGTAGTAGACTTCTATCCGGCTGCTCTGGCAGATTTCCTGATATTTGACGGAGAAAAATGCAGTCACTGATCAAAAAATCAGGCTTACAGAAATTATGAAAATAATTTTATCCGATTTTTCGTAGTTAAGAGTTTTCATATCACAGATTTTTAGTAACGGCTACAGATCGCGCTTTTACACTGCCGAAGTGTTTTGTAACCCTGCGCAGAAACCGAACAGCTGTGTTGTACCCGCTGTATATCATTTTATCCTAACTATAATAATGAGAGTTCAATGAAACGTTTAAAACCGCCTTTAGTGAAAATTATCAGTTTTGCCATCATTACCCTATTGAATATTTGCATGGCCAGCGCCAATGCTTCTCTGCAGAATCCGGGATTTGAAAACGATTGGGATGGTTGGTCTGATACTGACCCTTCCGCCATTTCCAGTGTTGCTTACATCGGCAACAAATCCGCCAAAATTGCTGGTAGCGGGGGCCGTATAGAGCAACAGGTCTCTGTAATTGCCGATACCAATTATCGCCTCAGCGCCTATGTAAAAGGCGCTGGTACCATTGGCGCGGTGGTTGGCGGCAGTACCCATAATGCCAGCATTAGCGATTCTGAATGGCGAAAGCTGGATGTGGAGTTCAATTCCGGCAACGCCCTGAGTATCACGGTGTTTGGCACCTACAATGGCGATGAAGGCCGCTTCGACAATTTTACCCTGGAAAACCTTGGCAGCTCAGGAGGTAGTCCAGGCAGCAACAGTTGCACCTCCGGAAGCAAACTGTCGATCATCTCTGCATCAGATGATGGAACTAGTGATGGTCACGACCCCGCTAATGTGATAGATGGCAGTTTTGCCAGTGAATCCCGCTGGTCTTCCGCCGGCGTCAAATGGATTACCATGGACTTAGGTTATGAGCAGGTCATAGAAGCGGTGGATATTGCCTGGTACAAGGGAGATCAACGAAGCAGCTTCTTCTCTATTGAAACCTCTTCTGACAATAGAAACTGGATGACGGTTTTGGGTAGTGGCCAATCTAGTGGCAGCAGTTCCGCTATGGAGCGTTACGAGGTATCGGATTCTACCGCACGGTATGTACGCCTGACTGGTATCGGTAACACTGCGAATAACTGGAACAGTATTCTGGAATTCGATGTGATCGGATGTGGTGAGGATGTCGAAGATGATCTGAACCCATCACTCCCTCCGTCCGGTAATTTCGAATTGGTCGATTGGTATCTCAGCGTGCCTTCCGACAATGATGGCAGCGGTACCGCTGACTCCATCAAGGAATCAGAGCTGAGCGCGGGCTACGAGAACAACAGTTATTTCTATACCGCCAGTGACGGGGGTATGGTATTCCGTTGTCCGATTGCCGGATATAAAACCTCCAATAACACTGCTTATACCCGGACGGAACTACGAGAGATGTTGCGCCGCGGCAACACCAACATTAGCACGAAAGGTGTGAATGAAAACAACTGGGTATTCGGTAGTGCACCCGCTTCCGCTCGCAATGCCGCCGGTGGTGTTGATGGTGTCTTGCGTGCGACTCTGGCCGTGAATCACGTCACTAGCACCGGTAGTAGCAGCCAAGTGGGTCGGGTTATCATCGGCCAGATCCATGCCAATGACGACGAACCGCTACGCCTTTACTACCGTAAACTGCCGGGCAACAGCCTGGGTTCCATCTACATTGCACACCAGCCTGAAGGTGGCAACGATATCTGGTACGAAATAATCGGCAGCCGTTCGAACAGCGCCTTAAATCCATCAGACGGTATTGCCTTGAATGAAATATTCAGCTACAAGGTTGAGGTAGTCGGCAACACCCTTACCGTGACCATCTCTAGGGAAGGTAAGGCGGATGTGGCCAAGACTGTAGACATGAGCAGCTCTGGTTATGATGTCAGCGGCCAATACCAGTACTTTAAAGTCGGTGTTTACAACCAGAACAACACCGGCGATAACAATGACTATGTTCAGGCGACCTTTTACGTGCTGGATAATAGCCACGATGGCTATATTCATTGATCTGAGTCTCGCCAAGGCAGTCGGAGAAAGCTGACCCATTAAGCTATTGCCAGCCAGTTAATTCAACCGACTGGCAATAGGATTGTGATCGGGCTTTTTATGCACAGGTTTATCCGCTGGGCATCAATCCTCGCGGCTGGTAATTTCCAGCAGGTGATAACCAAACTGGGTTTTCACCGGGCCGTGCACCTTATGCAATTCTTCGGAAAAGACCACCTTGTCGAATTCCGCGACCATCACGCCCTTGCTGAATTCGCCCAGATCGCCTCCGGTACGGCCGGACGGACACTGTGAGTGCGCTTTGGCCATTTCGCCAAACTCGGCCCCGTTTTCGATTTCCTGCTTCAGCTGCTGGCACTTTGTTTCGTTCTCCACCAGAATATGACGGGCTGTCGCTGTGGGCATAAATTGTCTCCATCTAATGCATTGACCGCAGCAGCTTACTGGGTGTAGGCGGCATTTGCCACCGGTAATACCCGCAATAAACCCCAAGTCTGGTCGCATCTTTGCCGAGTGGCGCTATAACGCCATTTCTGCCGGGCGGCGGGCGTGTACGCAGTGGTATCTTTAGTGAAGACAACAAAATACGGCGAGTGACCCCAGTGCAACAGATACCTCTTTTTCCCTTGAGTGTGGCCCTGTATCCCGGAGTTACCCTGCCTCTGCGTATCTTCGAACAGCGCTACCTGCATCTGGTGAGTGAAGCCCTGAAGGCCGATAGCGGATTTGGTGTAGTGCTTATTCGCTCCGGTGGCGAAGTGGGGCTTGCCTCGGTGTGGCCGCTGGGTGTCTATGTGCATATTGTCGACTGGGGCCAGGGGGAGGAGGGGCTATTGCATGTACAGGTGGTGGGCCGGCGCCGCTTTCGCATTACCCATACCGACAGAGCTGAAGACGATCTGCTGCTGGGGGATGTGGAATGGCTGCCGGAAGCGACGCCGAAACCCATACCCGCCGACTGCGATGGCTTGCTCGCTGTGCTCAACGAACTGAAAGAGCGCGCCAAAATACTGTCGCTGAAGTTCGACCAGGTGGATTCAGCCGATGCCCTGTCCTGGCAGCTGGCGCAATTGCTGCCGCTGGAAGACAAGGCGCGGGTGGAACTGCTGGCTCTGGAGGACCCCTTGGCGCGCCTGGCCAATATCGCCGACAATCTGGACCGGTGGACCCAGAAGTGACCGGTTGTGGACATATTTCCCGGAGTAGGCTGGGTTTGGTCATTCAAACCCTACCCCACTGGGGTATACTGCGCGGCCGACCGGATTCTGCACGGAGCGCCAAGTGACCCCCACCGACACTGCTGACCAAATCCGTACTCAACTCGGGCAGATGGGCCATGCTGCGCGCGCCGCGGCGCGGTTGATGGCCAGGGCCAATACTGCGGCCAAGAACCGTGCGCTCAGGGAGGTCGCTACCCAGATGGAAGCGCAGCGGGCGCAACTGATCGAAGCCAATATCCGGGATATGCAGGCGGGGCGTGGGCAGGGTCTGGACGCTGCACTGCTCGACCGCCTGGAACTGGATAACACCCGTATCGACGATATGATTGCGGGGTTGCTACAGGTCGCGGATCTGCCTGATCCGGTGGGGGAAGTCGAGCATCTGCGCTATCGCCCCAGTGGTATCCAGGTGGGTAGAATGCGTGTGCCACTGGGGGTGGTGGGAATTATTTACGAGTCCCGTCCCAATGTGACCATAGACGCTGCCAGCCTCTGCCTGAAGTCCGGTAATGCGACTATTTTGCGCGGTGGAAGTGAGGCGCTGCACTCCAATCAGGCCATTGCCGCTTGTATTGCCGCTGGATTACGCGCGTCGGATTTGCCGGAGACAGCCGTACAGGTAGTGGGGACCAGCGATCGCGCTGCAGTGAGCGCTTTGATTACCATGCCGGAATATCTGGATGTGATTGTGCCCCGCGGTGGCACCGGCCTGATTGAGCGTGTCAGCCGCGAGGCCAGTGTGCCGGTGATCAAGCACTTGCACGGGGTGTGCCATGTTTATATCGATGACCGTGCGGACCCGCAAAAGGCCTTCGACATTGCCCTCAATGCCAAAACCCGCCGCTACGGCGTGTGTAATGCGATGGAAACCCTGCTGGTTGCGGAGGGGATTGCCGCAGAGATACTGCCGCGTTTGGCCGCGGCCTATGAGTCCAAAGGTGTCGAACTACGCGGTTGTGAGCGCACTCGCAAGATACTGCCGCGATGCCTGGCAGCCGTGGAAGCGGACTGGGCTGAGGAGTACCTGGCGCCGTTACTGTCGATCCGGGTGGTGGCGGATATGGATGCGGCGATGGCCCATATCGCCCGGTACGGCTCCGGCCACACGGAGGCCATAGTGAGCGAGGACTACAGCCGCAGCCGGCGTTTCCTCACGGAGGTGGACTCCAGTTCGGTGATGGCCAATGCCTCCACCGGTTTCGCCGATGGCTTTGAATACGGCCTGGGGGCGGAAATCGGTATTAGCACTGATAAAATCCACGCCCGCGGCCCGGTGGGGCTGGAAGGGCTCACCTCACGAAAATGGATCGTGCTGGGAGACGGGCACATACGGCAATAGAGGCTGTTTCGGTGTAATCATCTGGCGCAAGAGGTAATTTTGGCGACCAAACGGCAGAGTATCGCCCTGTTCGGCGGCACCTTCGATCCGGTACATTTCGGCCACCTGCGTATGGCGCTGGAGCTGCGTCAGGCTTTGGGGTTCGATGAAATGCGCATACTGCCAAGCCACCAGCCGCGCCACCGCGAAAGCCCGGGGGTGTCTCCCGGTCAACGCTGCCAGATGTTGGTGCTGGCACTGGCAGGTTGTGACGAGTTGCAACTGGATGAACGGGAATTGCGGCGGGGGGGGGTCACTTATACTGTGGATACCCTGGAGGAATTGCGTGCAGCGCTGGGCCCTGAGGTGTCAATCAGTTTCTGTATGGGGCTGGATTCCCTGCTCAGCCTGCACCACTGGCACCGCTGGCAGAGCCTGTTGGCGCTGGCGCACCTGGTGGCGGTGACCCGGCCGGGTTGGAGCCCGCCCCAGCGGGGAAAAGAGGGCGATAACCCCCAGCTGATCGATTTGCTTGAGCGTCATCGCGGAACAATCGCCGATTTGCACGGGGAGCCCTGCGGGCGCCTGGTGGTGCGCGAACAGAGCCTGTTGCCTATCTCTTCCACTCACATTCGCCAATTGCTCGGCAGCGGCCAGTCACCCCGTTACCTGCTGCCGGCTGCGGTGCTGCAATATATTGAAGACCATCAACTTTACAGAAAACAGAATACCGCTGGCGACCGGTAAAACATTAAGGTGTTATGACAAATATTAAAGAAATCGCGTTCAACGCACTGGAAGACCTGAAAGGCAAAGATATCGTTGCCCTGGATGTTTCCGAATTGTCTGATGTAATGGACAGTTTGCTGATCTGTACCGGTACCTCCAGTCGCCAGGTGAAATCCCTTGCGGAAAATGTCGTGGACGAATTGAAGAAACAAGGCGTGCGACCCATTGGCGTGGAAGGGAAAGAACAGGGTGAATGGGTGCTGGTGGACTATGGGGATTTGGTGGTACATGTGATGCTGGAGGATCTGCGTGGCTTTTACGACCTGGAAAAACTCTGGTCGATAACGCCGAATACGCGCGAGGGAGCGGACGGCAGCGACCCCCATAGGGGCTGAGACCGTGAAAATCCGCATTCTCGCCGCCGGGGGGAAAATGCCCGCTTGGGTGCAGGAGGGCTACACTGAGTACGCCAAACGCTTGCCCCGTGAAATTTTCCTGGAGATGGTGGAAATCCCTCTGGGGCAACGCGGCCAGAAAAACGCCATGGCACTGATCGACAAGGCCCGGAGAAAGGAGGGGGCGGCGATGCTCTCTGCGCTCGGTCCCCGGGACCATGTCGTGGCGCTGGATGTGAAGGGCAAACCCTGGAGTACGGAGCAGCTCTCGCGGCAATTGCGTGCATGGCAACTGCTGGGGGAAAGTGTCTGTCTGCTGGTCGGCGGCCCCGACGGTCTCTCTGGGGATTGCCTGGACGCGGCCAGGCAGCGGTGGTCCCTGTCTCCACTGACTCTGCCACATCCGCTGGTGCGTGTGGTTTTGGCCGAGCAGATTTATCGTGCCTGGACACTATTGGTGGGACATCCCTACCACAAATGACGGAGACAATGGCCAGCCGGTGTTGTCTGTTCACTTGTGCCCTGTGGTAATGTAATTCACTTAGAGCTTTCCAGCGCCAGTCAAAACCGTTCAAAAAAGCCCAAATGCCTCACGACCATCGCCTCAAGGACCCCTATACCGAGCTGCGGCTTTTCCACAACCGCATGCTGGTGGCTATCGCCGGTGTTATTGTGCTGCTGGGGGTTTTGGTTGCGCGCTTTTACAACCTTCAGATCGTCAATTACGAAGACTATCGCACCCAGTCCGATGAAAATCGTATCCAGGTGCGCCCGGTAGCCCCTACCCGGGGGTTGATATACGATCGCAACGGCATCCTGCTTGCGGATAACCGTGCCAGCTACAACCTCTCCATTGTGCGCGAGCGTGTACGGGATCTGGATGCGACCCTGGAATTGATCGGTCATCTTATTCACCTTGAAGACAGTGATGTGGCCAAGTTTCGCAAGCGCATGAAGCGCAGGCGACCCTTTGAGCCGGTACCCCTGCGCTTTCGCCTGAGTGAAGATGAAATTGCACACATCAGTGTGAACCAATTCCGTATGCCCGGTGTTTCAGTTGAGGCGGAACTGGTGCGTTACTATCCACTGGGAGAGCTGTTCGCCCACAGTGTCGGCTATGTGGGGCGCATCAGTGAGCGCGATTTAAATAATTTCACCCAGGAGGACGTGCGGCGCTACCGAGGTACCCGCAGTATCGGCAAGGTGGGACTGGAGCGCAGTTACGAGCAGCGCCTGCTCGGGGAAGTGGGCTATGAGAATGTCGAGATCAATGCGCGCGGCCGGGTACTGCGGGTGCTGGAGCGCGAAGATCCCAAACCGGGTGTTGGCCTTACCCTGTACCTGGATGCGCGCCTGCAACAGGTGGCCTCCGCTGCCCTCGGTGATCGCCGCGGTGCTGTGGTCGCCATTGATGTCAATACCGGTGGTGTACTGGCCTTTGTGAGCAAGCCGTCTTTCGACCCCAATCTGTTTGTCACCGGCATCAGTTTTGTCGACTACCGCAACCTCAGTGACTCCCTCGATGTCCCCCTGTTTAATCGCGTCGTACAGGGCCAGTATCCCCCGGGTTCGACCCTGAAGCCCGTGATGGGTCTCGGTGCCCTTGAGGCCGGGATTATTTCCCGGGAGACCAAAATCAAGGATCCGGGTTTCTACAAACTACCCAACGACCCGCGTATCTACCGAGACCATATCCGCTGGGGGCATGGCGACAAAGTGGATTTGGTACAGGCCATGGCACAGAGTTGCGATGTGTTCTTCTGGGATATGGCGCACCGTTGGGATATTGACGATATGCACACTATTGCCTCCCATTTCGGGCTCGGCGCCAAGACCGGCATTGATCTGCCGACAGAGCGTGCTGGTCTTTTTCCTTCGCGGCACTGGAAGCGCAACGCGCGGGGAGTGCCCTGGTTCCCCGGCGATAGCCTGAATGCGGTGCTGGGGCAGGGTTTCGTGCTGGCCACACCGCTGCAACTGGCGGTGATGACCGCGACCATCGCCAATCGCGGCACCCACTACCGGCCTCAAATGGTAAAGACCATCAACGGCACAGTGCAGCCGCCGGAGAGGCTGCACAACCTGGAAGCACACCCGAACCACTGGGATTTGGTGTTTGAGGGCATGGAGGCTGTGGTCAATCGCAGCGACGGTACCGGCAAGCGCGCCGGTGAGGGCCTGGATTTTCGCGTTGCCGGTAAATCCGGTACCGCCCAGGTGGTGGGTATCGCTCAGGGTGCGCAATATGATTCTGAGGCACTGCTGGAGCGCCACCGGGATCACGCGCTGTTTGTTGCCTTTGCCCCAGTGGACAAACCCCGCATTGCAGTGGCGATTCTGGTGGAAAATGGGGAAGCCGGCGGCAAGGTGGCTGCACCGGTGGCCCAAATGCTGTTTGCCGAATGGATGTCACGTCCGTACCCACCCGTTGAGACCGCCCGGGATACAGGGTTGACTGGGAGGGCGGGCAATGGCTAATCGCGACTACTCGCACCGACTGTCCGATATGGACAGCAGCCTCAGAAAACCGGTGAGCCTCGCCCGTCGACTGCACCTCGATGTGCCGCTGCTGGTGCTGTTGTTGATGTTGGCATGTGTTGGCTTGGGGGTGCTCTACAGCGCTTCTGGCGGCGACATCAATTATGTACAGCGCCAGTCGGTTTTTATGTGCCTGGCGTTTTTAGGTATGTTTATTGTTGCGCAGATTCCCCTGGACTTTTACCGGCGTTGGTCGATCTGGGCCTATCTGGGCGGCTGCACCCTGTTGTTGGGGGTGTTGCTTTTTGGAACCGGTGCCAAGGGTGCCCAGCGCTGGCTGGAGATAGGCGGCTTTCGCTTCCAACCTTCTGAGATGATGAAGCTGGGGGTGCCGATGATGGTTGCTGCCTTCCTGCACCAGCGCGCACAGCCCCCTACGCTCGCGGCGGTTTGCGGAGCTTTAGTCATCGTGGCGGTACCGGCTGCGCTGATCGTGCGCCAGCCGGATCTGGGCACTGCCATTTTGATCGCCGCTTCCGGTCTGTTTGCATTGTATCTGGCAGGGCTTAGCTGGAAGATGATCGGTGCCGCGGTCGCAGCGCTCATGGCGTCCACCTGGCCTATCTGGCAGTGGGGCCTGAGGGACTACCAGCGCCAGCGCATCCTGACGCTGCTCAACCCCCACGACGACCGTTTTGGTGCCGGCTGGAATATTTTTAACTCTAAAGCCGCTATTGGTTCTGGAGGGGTGTACGGTAAAGGCTACCTGCAAGGCACCCAATCACAGTTGGATTTTCTGCCAGAGAGCCATACTGACTTTATTATTGCGGTTCTGGCGGAGGAGTGGGGCATGCGCGGCGTGCTTTTACTGCTACTACTTTACGTTTTGGTGATCGCACGCGGTATCTATATTAGCTTTATGGCACAGTACTTGTTCGGGCGACTATTGGCGGGGAGTATAACGCTCACTTTTTTTGTCTATGTATTTGTAAACATTGGTATGGTTACAGGTCTGCTGCCAATAGTGGGCGTACCCCTGCCGATGATCAGCTATGGGGGGACTTCACTGATTACCCTGATGGCGGGATTCGGTATCCTCATGGCTGTAGGGACAGAGCGGCGCAGGGTCCACTTCTAGTGGGCATCGTTCAGCTGATCGATAACCGGATATAGAGATGCGTGATGAAGACAGGAGCGTTGGTTTTGAAGTGGACCTCTGGACTATTGTTTGGTGTGGGGCTGGCCCTCGCTGCCTGCGCGCAGGAGCCTGGTCACGGTGACAATGCGAATGCGCAGAAGTTTGTCGAGTATATGGTGGAAGAGCACCAGTTTGATCGCGAAGAGCTACAGGAACTGATGCGCCAAGCCAAGCGCAAGGACTCCATTCTCAGAGCCATCCAGCGCCCAGCGGAAAGAGCCAAGCCCTGGTACCAATACCGAAAGATGTTTTTGACGCCACAGAGCATCGCCGGTGGCGTCGACTTCTGGGACAACAATGCTGAAGTCCTGGCCGAAGCGGAAAAAAAGTACGGTGTGCCGGCAGAAATCATCGTCGCCATTATCGGTATTGAAACCCGCTATGGCGGCAATATGGGCGGTCATCGCGTACTGGATGCGCTCTCTACCCTGGCTTTTAACTATCCGCGTCGTTCCGCCTTCTTTAGTAAAGAGCTGGAACACTATTTGCTGCTTACCCGGGATCAGGGTATAGACCCTTTGACATTGAAGGGTTCCTATGCCGGTGCCATGGGTTACGGCCAGTTTATGCCCTCAAGCTACCGCGCTTACGCAGTGGACTTCAGTGATGACGGCAAGGTGGATATTTGGAATAACACCCAGGATGCCATCGGCAGCGTGGCCAATTATCTCGCCCAGCACGGTTGGAAGCCCGGCGAGCCCGTTGCCGTTTTGTCAAGCCCGCGTCCCAACGCAGATATGACCATTGTTAACAATACCCTGCAACCCAAGTGGACCGTGGGGGAGTTGGCGGAAAAGGGTTTCACCGCCACCAGCCAGGTGTCACCGGAAATGCCTGCCACTATCTTCTCCCTGCAGACAGAGCGGGGCAAACAGTACTGGCTGGGGCTCAATAATTTTTCCACCATTACCAGCTATAATCGCAGCCGCCTCTACGCCATGGCGGTCAACGAACTGGCCCAGGAGATTGTCAAGGCGCGTGGCGGGAGGCCCTATTGATCGGGCAATACAATGGGTTTTTTCTCGTTTATTGATTCGCCGTTCTCGAACGGCGGGTACAACTTCGGGGAGTTGCCCGTATCTCACGGGCCCGCAACCCATCAATAAGGCGACAGTACGGCTTTGAACCGGCAATTACAGCCAGCCTTGAGAAACCATTGGTTCTGGCTGCAGTCGAAGTTTTTTCATTTCATCAGACAATTTCAGCCAACGGCGTCTTGGAGACGGCAACCCTTTGTTGCCGTGCGGGGGAATTATGGTTCAGTGCAATGCGCGGTTTGGGGTGTTACTTGCCGCTGTGTTTTTGGCGTCCTGTGGGGGGCCGCAGACTCATCCTGGCCCGCGTGCAAAGCCCGCTGGCAGTATTCGTGACAGTGGTCCGCCAACGCCCGTGAGTATGCTGGCCACTCCGGACCCGGCGCCGGTCCGGGAGCCCATCGGCCCCGCCGGGAATAAGACCCCCTACCGCGTCAACGGTGTGACTTATCATGTGCGCGATGCAGTTAAAGGTTATAAAGAGCGCGGCAGAGCCTCCTGGTACGGCACCAAGTTCCATGGTCGCAATACCGCCAATGGTGAGATCTACAACATGTACGCCATCTCTGCCGCACATAAAACCCTGCCTCTGCCCAGCTATGCCAAAGTGACCAATCTGGATAACGGGCGCAGTATTATTGTGCGGGTCAATGATCGCGGTCCCTTTGTGCAGGGGCGCATTATTGACCTCAGTTATACCGCTGCCCAGAAGTTGGGATATGTGGAGCAGGGGGTAGCCCGTGTGGAAGTGGAGTCGCTGGACCCTGCGGTATTGCCGCCGGTAACCGAGGTGCTGCTGACCGGTGATGGGCTGGCGGGCCCAGATGGTTTGGCACAGGATACCCGCGTTAAGCTGCCCGAGAATACCTTTTTACAGGTAGGGGCATACAGTCATTTTGCCCAGGCGGAAGCGGTAAGGGCCCAGCTTGCCGATGCAATTGATTACCCTGTTTCAGTCAGCCCGGTAGAGCGGGATGGCAAGGTGCTTTACCGGGTCCGTATTGGCCCTATTACCCAGCAGCGGGCGCTCGCCACTGTGCGGGAAACCGTAGAGCAAAAGCAGCTGGGGCAGCCCCAGGTAGTGTATGAATAAGACCATCGCAGCGGTTGTCGGAGCGGGCGGATGGTTTCTGCGAAAAATACCTGGCAACCAGTGACTGAAGTAAGGTTTGACGGTCATTTGGATCGCCGTTCACAAAATACTGCGCATTGGCGCGAATTTTCTTGTATTTTGTCAGCATACAGTGGCTTGCGGTATGGGGTGCCCCCCAGAACTGCCGACTAATCTATTAAAATACATAATGGGTTAACAGCCAGCCAATGAACACGAGGATTAATGAGACTCCCCCTATGATCATACGAATTATCGCCTGTTCTTTCCTATTGTTGTGTGCGGGCCTGGTTCAGGCGCAATCTCTTATCCCAGCCCCGCCACAATTGACTGCAAACTCTTACCTGCTGCTGGATGCCAATACCGGCCAGGTTCTGGTGGAGCACGAAGCCGACAAACAGATTCCCCCCGCCAGTCTCACCAAGATGATGACCGTCTATATCGTTTCTGAGGAAATACACAAAGGCAGCGTCAAAGAAGGCGATATGGTGCGTATCTCCGAGAAAGCCTGGCGCAAGGGCGGTTCAAAAATGTTTGTCAAAGTCGGCGACCAGGTGCCTGTGATAGACCTGATGCGCGGGGTCATCATCCAGTCCGGTAACGATGCCAGTATCGCTCTGGCCGAACATGTGTCCGGCAGTGAAGAGGTGTTTGCGGAGGTGATGAACCAGCAGGCAGAGCTTCTGGGTATGGAGAATACCCACTTCCTCAATTCCACCGGGTGGCCGGAGGAAGGGCACCTGACCACTGCCCGTGACCTGGGTGTTCTGGCCCGTGCCCTGATTGCCGACCACCCGGAGCACTACGATATTTATTCCGAGAAGTATTTCAATTACTCGGGGATCAACCAACCTAACCGCAACCGCCTGTTGTGGCGCGACGCCTCGGTAGACGGCATTAAAACCGGTCACACAGAAGAGGCGGGCTATTGCCTGGTGGCCTCTGCAATGAAGCGCGGCATGCGCCTGATAGCCATAGTGGTGGGGACCGATAGCGATGAAAAGCGCGCCTCTGAGACCCAAAAACTGTTGGCTTATGGCTTCCGCTACTACCAGACCCACAAAGTCTATGGCCAGGGCGAGGTTTTGCAGACCGAGCGCGTTTGGGGTGGCAAGAAGCCTCGCGTGGGTATTGCGGTTGAGAAGGATGTTTTCGTCACCATCCCCCGTGGTGGCGAGGAGGGGATCAAAGCAGATCTGATTGTGGATGGCGAGCTGGAGGCTCCGATCCAGAAGGGCCAGCCGGTGGGCAAGGTTGTGGTGATTCTGGATGGTGAGACCGTTGCCGAAGTCAAAGCCGTCACCGGAGACGATGTAGAGCGTGCCGGTATCTTCAAACGCCTGTGGGATACCATCAAGCGCTTTGTGATCGGCTTCTTCAATTAAGTCGCACTTGCAGGCGGGTTTTCCGGGCGGGCATTGTTCCGCCCTGCCCACTGCTTAAAGCCCGCACCCTCTCTGCAGCTCCCTGTCCACTGCGCATCAGCCGCTGTATAATCGCCGCCCGGCTGTGTCCTAGCTTTCCCTTACCTGACACCGGCCCCGGAGAGAGGTATGAACCAGAACCCCAGCCAGCAACCTCCAAAGATACAATTTCCCTGTGAAGACTACATGGTCAAGGTTGTGCGCGACGCCGATGAAAAAGCGCACCGATTTGTATTGGAAGTGATGCGTCGCCACGCTCCGGAACTGGACGAGGGCCGCATTACCCTGCGCGACAGCAGCACTGGCAAGTTCACTTCCATGACCTTTTACATTCTCGCCACCGGTGAAGAGCAGCTCAGAGCGCTGTTTGAGGAGCTCAAAAAGCACCCTTCGGTACATATGGTGCTCTGATGACCACTGTCCGCAACCTTGCCCGGCGGGATTACGAAACTGTCTGGCGCGCTATGTCCCGTTATACCGATCTCCGCAACGCAAGCAGTGCAGATGAGATCTGGTGCGTGGAGCACGAGCCTGTTTTTACCCAAGGGCAGGCGGGCAGGGCGGAACACCTGCTCAACACCGGAGATATTCCTGTTGTGCAGGTGGACCGCGGTGGCCAGGTGACATACCACGGCCCCGGCCAACTGGTGGTTTATCCACTATTGGATTTGCGCCGGGCAAAAATCGGCGTGCGCGAACTGGTATCGGCGTTGGAGATTGCCACTGTAGCCATGCTGGGAGCATTTGGCATCGCAGCGTCGCCACGCGCCGATGCACCAGGCGTCTATCTGGCTGAAGGCCCGCGCGCGGGCAATAAAATCGCCTCTATTGGGTTGCGTGTGCGTCGCGGCTGCAGTTTCCACGGCATCGCCATTAACATCGACATGGATCTGGCGCCTTTCCTCCGTATCAACCCCTGTGGTTACGCCGGATTGCAGATGGTGCAGATGGCCGAGTTGCTCCAGCGGGCACCCAGTTGTCACCAGGTGGCAGAGGTCTTTATACGCGAATTGCTGCATACCCTGAAGCTGTCCGCTGCTCAGTGGCAGCCGTTGGACGACACCGTGTTTACTCGACTGAGCATCAAAAAACAGCAGGAAATAAACAATGGCTAACAAACCCGATCTGGTGCCGGTCAAACGCACCCGCCGCCTTCAACAGGGGGAAAAACTGCGCGATGGTGACAAGGTGGAGCGTATCCCGGTCAAGGTGATTGCCAGCGATACGATCCTGCGCAAACCGGACTGGATTCGTGTAAAGGTGCCCGCTTCAAAAGAGGTGGACCGTATCAAGGGAATTCTGCGTTCGCAAAAACTCTCCACCGTTTGTGAAGAGGCCAGCTGCCCCAACCTGGGCGAATGTTTCAGCGGTGGCACTGCAACTTTTATGATCATGGGTGAAATTTGTACCCGTCGCTGCCCTTTCTGTGATGTGGGGCACGGCAAGCCTAATCCCCTGGACCCGCAAGAACCCGCAAACCTTGCCCGGGCCATTGCAGCCATGGGGCTGCGCTACGTGGTGATTACCTCGGTGGATCGCGATGATCTGCGCGATGGTGGGGCCCAGCACTTCGCCGACTGTATCCGCCAGTCCCGGGCGCTTTCGCCGAATCTGCAGGTGGAAATTCTCACTCCTGACTTTCGCGGGCGGATGGCGGTGGCTCTGGAAATTCTTGGGGAGGAGGCGCCCGATGTGTTCAACCACAATCTGGAGACTGTGCCGCGCCTGTACCGCGAATCCCGTCCCGGCGCCAATTTCAAATGGTCCCTGAAGCTGCTGCAGGAATACAAACAATGTCGCCCGGATGTGCTGACCAAATCCGGTCTGATGGTGGGCCTCGGTGAGGAAAAGGAAGAGATCTTTCAGGTGATGGATGTTATGCGTGAGCATGATATCGACATGCTCACCATCGGCCAATACCTACAACCCAGTAAGCAACACCTCCCGGTGCAGCGTTACGTGCATCCAGACGAGTTTGAAGAGTACCGCCGCTATGCCGAGCAAATCGGCTTCAAGCATGCTGCCTGCGGTCCCTTGGTGCGGTCTTCATACCATGCGGATAAGCAGACCCAGGGGGAGAAACATGTGAATTACAATCCAAATTAGTCTTTCAAATCGATAGATTGTATTCACATCGAAAAGTGTACTGGGTACTCAGGGAGGGGGGCGGTGCATGATTCATTGTGGATTTTTCTGCCGACAACGAAGTACCGGCGTGGTCTCGTGGTGTCAGCAGATCGAAGCTGCCCGTCGGGCTTTTTATGGTTTTGGATGTATAGCCATTTTTGCGGTTGGGCTTGACCTCGCCGACGAGGTGCTCGGTAGTGTTCAGAATTCTGTGTCATTTCTTTATCATTAGCAAAAAAGAGATGACCTATGACTAAACATACTTTCGATATGGATGCTGCTATCAAGGCGCTGCGTGAGGGCAAAGACCTCAGCGGCAAAGATGGCATCCTGACG